>NZ_JAFEJR010000018.1:0-63007 GCF_018555335.1 Bifidobacterium sp. SO1
CCGAGGAAGACCCTCGGATTCAGGAAACCATCCGAAGCCATCCTCGACCTGATCAACGAGGCATGATACGATCACACAACCAAATTAACCAGCAACACGGGTGTTGCAACCACCACTAGAATCCGCCATTAACCATCACCCCCCCCCCGCGTATGCCGGGACTAATGGAACAGGGTGCATAACCACGTCCGTCCATGCCACTGAAGATCCCGCAGTCAGTATTTACACCGGAGGCAACCTCACCATACAAGGTTTCGTAGAGTCGGAAGGTTCAATGGTGGTCGAGGGGAACGTGACCGGAGCCAGAAGCGCAATGGCGGGCAAAGTCATGTGGGGGATGGATTACAATCCACCGGCCAACGCGACCATGATGGCCGTCGGAGGAAACATCGCCACTCAGGATTCCGCATGGACAAGCGGAAACATTCGGGCGGGCGGCACCGTATCGAACAAAATGTTCATCGCCACCGAGGGGACGCTTAAAGCTCATCTTCAAAGCCGAGGAATCGATCCAAACGCCAAATCGGGCAACATGACGTATCTGGAATCCTATATGCGATACGCGTATCCGGAACAGAAAAACGCAAAGATTCTCCAGAAGCTCGGGAAAACCAATGCGTTGAAAGTAGACATGGACGGGGACGGAACATTGGAATCCGACTTCAACAACCATGTCATCAAAAGCCTTATCCCCTTGTCCGACAGATTGAACTCCATGTCCTCGACCGGATCAATCACCTTCGAGAAAGCATCCGACGTTCTGAACTACGGGTTCGAATCCATCAAAGACAGTCAATGGCTCACCATCACCAAAGAAGGACGCATCGTATTCACCGGCGATGGTAAAAAACACGTGCAGGTCTTCCGTTTGGATTTGAACAAGCTGGACGCGGCTCAAGCCAAATTGAAGAACCTGCAATGGTCGTTGGATTTCCGGAACATTCCCGACGGTCAGGCGATCGTAGTGAACGTCGAAGGGGAAACGGACTACAAGTGGAATCCCGGTTGGCGTGTCTGGGTGAACAAGGTGGATCACACGTCGAAGGTGAATGACAATGGTGTGGCCCTCAGCCGGTTCAAGGACATCGCCAGTCGGCTCATGTGGAATTTCCCGCACCTGACCAGACTGAATCTCGCGGCGGCTCACCTCGATGCCGTGAAAGGTGCCACTACAGGAGTGTATATGAACGGTAATTCAAAAATCAGCAATGCGGTTCTTTTCCCCGGCAGTATTCTCATTCCTCGAGGAGACCTTTATGATGTGGCGGACACCAACGGTCGTCTCCTCATCGGCAAGAACCTGACGTTGAACGTTTGGGAGCATCACAACATCGCTTGGACCGGATTCGACGAACCGCAATGCTTCGCCTTGCAAGGCAACACCAAAGCGTCACTACTCTGATTTACCGGTCGATGCTCCTCATTCGGAAACAGGTTCGTATCCTAAAAGAGTACGAGCATTATCCCAAATGAGGAGCCGACCTATGATCACAGCATCAACCAAAAGAAAACTGGCCGCATTGGCCGCTATAACCGCGTTAACCATCACCCCCCCCCAGCGCGTTAGCTGACACCGGAAACGGGTGCATCATCAACCGGGTCAACTCCGTCGAAGACCCGGCGGTCAGCGTCTATGTGGGCGGTAATCTCACCTATGAACGATTCTACGAGTCGGAAGGCTCATTCGTCATAGCAGGGAATGTGATCGACGCGGCTCACAGCATCGCCGGAAAAGTACTATGGGGATTAGGATACCTGCCACCAGCCAATGCGACCATGATGGCTGTAGGCGGCAATCTGCAAGTGCATTCGGGCAGTCCCACGTCGGCGGACAGTTACGCGTTTGTCGGAGGTAACACGCGTATCGGCGGATCGGATACGAGCGTCAACAAACTGTTCATCGCATCCGAGAAGAACTTCCGCAGCTATTTCAACAAAATCGGCCAAGGTTCCAACGAAGCATCAATCCAAAAGTACACGCAAGGATACGTGTACCCGGATCAGAAAAACGCGAAAATCCTCACCAACCTAGGCAAAACAAACGCGTTGAAAGTCGACGCGGACGGCGACGGGGTTCTCGAATCCGATTTCAACGATCACGTCAACAAAACATTGAAACCATTATCCACACGCCTCCGCAACCTCGCGAAAACCGGAACCATCACCTACGAGAAAGCGCCCGACGATCCCAGCTTCGAATCCATTACCGGAGTGCAAAAAGTCAGCATCGCCAACGAGGGACGTATCGTGTTCACCGGTGACGGACAGAACCATCGTCAAGTGTTCAACCTTGACCTCAACCAGTTGGATACGGCCAAAACCAGATTGAAAGTCAACGGCTGGTCATTGGACTTCCGTAACATTCCTGACAGTCAAGCCATCATCGTCAACGCCACTGGGAAAACCGACTACACGTGGAACACCGGTTGGCGGGTTTGGGTGAATGGGAAGGACTATTCCACCGGAGTCGGTACCAGTCCGAAAAACGCCGCGTTCAAAGACATCGCCAGTCGTCTCCTCTGGAATTATCCGGACGCCACTCAGTTAACACTGGATCTCGCATATTTCGACTCATACACCGGGTCTTGGCGTGATTTCACCGACGCGCATCATTCCATGGCGGTCATGTTCCCCGGCAGTATTCTCCTACCAAACGGCAGCATGTACGATCTAGCCGACACCAACGGCAGGCTACTCATCGGCAAGAATCTGAGATTCAACATTTGGGAACACCATAACGCTCCATGGATCGGCCTGCCGGACACGCCGCAATGCTTCTCTGTCAAGGGGACGACGACCGCGACTCTCAGCTAGTTTGTTGATTCGCGGCATCCAGTGATCTCCGATCGGCTTATGCTCAGATCAAAGCATAAAAAACGTCGATCGGAGATTCGCATGTTCGCCAACAAGAAGCCACTGATCAGCATGAGCATCTGCGCTCTGCTCATCGCCACAACGATCACCCCCCCCCCGTGGCGTTAGCGGATAATGGGAACGGGTGCATCGTCAAAGGATTCCAACAGATCGAAGACCCAGCGATCAGTATCTACGTGGGACGGAATTTCACCATCACCGGAAACTCGTTCGAATCCGAAGGATCCGTCATCGTAGACGGAAACCTCTACGACCAACGCATCACCGACCGACATGAGAACGGGTCGATCGCAGGAAAAGTCATGTGGGGTATGGGCTTCTATCCACCGGCTAACGCCACTATGCTGGCCGTAGGCGGCACCGCATACAATTCCACCAACTTCCCCACCTATGTTGGTGGTAACAGTCGCATCGGGGGTAAAGCCAAACGACTGCGCATCACCACCGTGCAGAATCTTAAAGAAGACGGGCGTGGAGCCAACTACACGGGCTACTATCCGTATCCGGATCAGAAGAACGCTAAAATATTGGATCAGCTCGGCAAAGCCAACGCGTTGAAAACCGATTCGGATGGTGACGGTACGCTCGACATGGATTACAACGATTATCTGACGAAAACGTTGAAACCATTATCGTCCAGTCTGAATGCAATGGCCGCCACCGGAACAACATCCTTCGAAAAAGCCCCGGACGCTTTAAACCTAGGACATCGAGTCGAAGCGAACATCAACGATGGCACTCGAGTCAGCATCAAAGACGAAGGTCGAATCATCTTCACGGGAGACGGGCAGCAACACCGGCAAATCTTCCAGTTGAACGCCAATGATCTCACCACTCAAGCCAGCAAACTCGCCACGAACAAAGCCTGGAGCTTGGATTTCCGTAACATTCCAGACGGTCAAGCAATAGTCGTTAACGTCACCGGGAAAAACAGTATCGACTGGATCCCCGGATGGCGCGTCTGGGTCAACGGCTTTAACTATTCCACATGGGTTAACGCGACCGGGGATTCTCTCTCAAACTACCGGTCGATCGCCAGCCGAATCCTCTGGAATTTCCCCACCGTCACCGACCTGAAACTCTCCGGCGCACCAGCCTACGAATACCGCGACTACAAACCGAACGCTCAAATCCAGAAAAACGTGAACAGCAACGGCGTACTTTTCCCAGGTACGATCCTGCTGCCGAACGGAAGTCTCACTGATATTGCAGATACGAACGGAAGACTGTTGATCGGCAAGGATCTGATATTCGACATTTGGGAACATCACAACGCGCCTTGGATCGGTTTCGACGAACCACAGTGTTTCACTGTTTCCGGGAAGACAAGCGCGACGCTTGTTTAATCGGATTCGGTTTTCTCAAATCAGCCGGTCTGATCCCGTTGCTCGCGTTTAGATTAATGCTTGTAGCGGGATCATTCCTTTCCGGATCGGAGTAAAACCATGATAAACAGTAGAAGAAAAACCCTAAGCATGCTGACAGCTCTAGTGGTCAGTTTAGGCGCATTAACGCTCACCCCCCCCCGAAGCATTAGCTGAAACAAGCAACGGGTGCATCGTCCAAGGCATAAACGACATACCCGATCCCAGCACCAGCGTTTACGTTGGCGGCAACCTACACTGGCAACAGCTTTGGGAAAACGAGGGAAGCGTCGTTGTCGACGGCAACATGGAAGTCGCCACTTTCAACCATTGGACATTCCTCGCTGGAAAAGTCATGTGGGGCATGGGTTTCCAACCACCAGCCAACGCGGATATGGTCAACGTTGGAGGCGACGTATACGACAACAATACGAACATCACCGGAGTTGGTGGCAACACTCGAATCGGAGGCGCGTATCATGCGCCCGCCAACAACGGCAGTCAAATGTTCATCACTACTCAAGAGAATTTGCAAAAAACCGGTGCCTCCGACCGACTCGTCAACACCTACCCGTATCCGGATCAGCAGAACGCGACCATCAAAACCAATCTCGGAAAAACCGCAGCGTTGAAGGTCGATACGACAGGCAACAACGACATCATCGACTTCAACGATTACACGAGAAAAACACTCATTCCCCTCAGCGACAAACTGGCAGCATTAAAGAACACGGGAACCGTCTCCTATACGAAAGCGCCCGACGTGACCGACTATTCCCATCGGGACATCGGTATCAACCCATATACGAATTACCAGCCGGACGGAAACGGTGGACTCAACATCGAAAACGAAGGGAAAATCGTCTTCACCGGCGACGGACAACAAAACAAACAAGTGTTCACCGTTGACCTGACCAAAGCCGAATCCGCTGCAGCCTCCTTGAAAACAAACGGCTCTTGGAGTCTCGATTTCGAGAACATTCCAGACGGGCAACCGATCATCATCAACGTGACAGGCAAATCGGATGTCACGTGGATTCCCGGTTGGAGAATCTGGGTCAATGGAGTCAACTATTCCACGTACATCAACGATTTCGGCCAGTCGTGGAGTCGATACCGTTCAATAGCCAGCCGAATCATGTGGAATTATGCGAACGTTTCGAAGCTCATGATCACAGGCGCGTCTGATGCAGGGAAAATGGATCTGGATACGGGGACTAAGCTTCGTGGAGCTGGAAGCAATAATGGTCTGGTCCAGTTTCCCGGTAGCATTCTGATTCCTCGAGGCGAGCTGGGTACTCAGGCTACGACCAATGGTCGTTTGCTGATCGGCAAGGATCTGACTTTGAATACGTTGGAGCATCATAATGCGCCGTGGATTGGTTTTGATGAGCCACAGTGTTTTGCCGTGTCTGGAAGGACTGAGGCGACGTTGGGTTAAATTTTGAGGCGGTCGGGATTTCCTGGACTCCAACATGTGTGTTATAGTGTGAGCGTCCACATAAAAGATTGGTGTCACCCCCAAACACTCCAACAGGCGAACAACAACGCCAACAAAAACAAAACGGGGGAATATAATGCCAACAACACACAAGGAGAAAAGGAAAACATGAACAAGAAGACCACTCTGAGCATCGTCGCGACGACTGCGACGATCGCCACTCTTGCGGCCCCGCAGGCTGCGATGGCTGATGAGACCGTGACCACTCCGGTCGATGATGCGAATCAGGCCGTCGCTCAGGCCGGTGAGGCTGTCGCTCAGGCGAAGACGACGGTCGAGCAGGCCAAGCCGACCGGTGTGCCGGAAGCGCAGGCGAAGGCTGATGCGGCGGCGGCCGCATTGGATGCGGCGCAGGAGAAGCTGACCGAAGCGGCCAATGGGAAGAATGCGGCGGATGCTGCAGCCCAGTCGGCACAAAACGCGTACGATCAGGCGGACGCGGAGCATTTGCAGGCCGTTGAGGATGCGGCCAGCGCGCAGGAGAACATCGAGAAGGCTCAGGCGAATATCAGCCAGTCGCAGCAGGCGATCCAGCAGGCGGCTCAGGCCGTCGTGGACGCGAACCAGCAGACGGCTCAGGCCGAACAGGCGAAGCAGCAGGCGCAGGCTCAGGCCGATCAGGCAGGCCAGCAGGCGGCTCAGGCGCAGTCGCAGGCTGACGCGGCTCAGGCTCAGGCCGATCACGCGCAGACACAGGTTGACACGACCAGCCAGCAGGCTCAGCAGGCTCAGGCTCAGGCCGACAAGGCTCAGTCGGACGCGGACACCGCGCAGGCGCAGGTTGATCAGGCGGATACGGCCGCTCAGACCGCCCAGTCGAATATTGATAAGGCGGAACAGGCCAAGCAGCAGGCTCAGACCGACGTGGACAAGGCCCAGGAGACGATCGAACAGAACCAGCAGGATCAGCAGACGGCCGGTCAGAAGGTCGACGACGCCAAGCAGGCTCAGGCTCAGACCGAACAGGCCAAGCAGCAGGCTGACCGGCAGGTCGATCAGGCCCAGCAGACCCTCGCCGGGGCGCAGCAGGCGGAAGCCACGGCGAAAACGGAGAAGGAACAGGCCGACAAGAAAGTCAACGACCTGTCCAAGGATGACGGCGGTCTAGCCGATCTCGCCAACCAGTTGGAAGCGGCGAAGCAGGCCATGAGCGACGCGCAGGCGGCGCAGGATCAGGCCGACAAGGCCAAGCAGCAGGCCGAACAGGCCGAACAGGCCGCTTCGGACGACAAGACCGCGAAGGAGCAGACGGCACAGCAGGCCCAGACAGATGCGGACGCGAAAAAGGCAGCGGCGGACGAATCGCAGAAGAAACTCGATCAGGGAGCCGTCGCCTACTTCACCGATCGTGGCGCGGTCGACGCGGCCAAGATCCTCACCGACCCCACGTACACGAAATACTTGGATGCGATCCACAACGGGGTCAAGGGAGACGCGACCACGATCGACAACATGATCCTCGCGTTGAAGCACATTCAGGAGTTCAACTACATTCGTACCAGTCTCGGACTGCCTACCTTGAAGGTGTCGGACACGTTGATGGCGCAGGCCATGGCCGACGTGGACTATGCGAACGGTTACGAAGGACACGCCGACCAGTTCGAGTCCGGAGAGAACCTTGCATGGGGTTGGGGCGACGAGGAATACAAGATCGGCGCAAAATCAGATAGCCCGTTCACCGGCTGGTATGACAATGAGAAGAAATGCTACGACGCGGACATGAGCGACGGCATCCTCGGCAACGGCCAGTCCTCCAACGGACAGAAGGTGTGCGCCTACGGGCACTACAAGAACATCATCAACAACGACGGGTTGTACGACACGACCGGTTTCGCGGTGAGCCAGAACCAGATCCTCGGATACGGAGACGGAACCGCGCACGGTCAGATATTCAACTCGATTGAACCGGGCGAATATGGCGGATCCGAAGGCCAGTCCTACCTACCCGGTCGTGTGCTTGATGCGGATGAGTATTTGAAGGATCTGGAATCCTACAAGAACTCCCTGTCCGCCGCCCCGACCGTCTATCAGCAGGCGTTGGCGAAACTGCAATCTGCGGCTCAGGCCGTGACCGATGCTTCCAGGACGTTGGAGACGGCGCATCAGGCGGCCGTGAAGGCCGCCGAGACGGCTCGTCTGAAGGCCGAGGAGGCTGAGGCGAAGCGGCAGGCGTTGACGGAGGCTCAGGCCGCGTATGATCAGGCCGTGAAGGCCCAGCAGGACAAGGCGCACGCGTTGGAAGCGGCGAAGCAGGAGCAGTCGGCGAAGGCGCAGGCGTACGCGCAGGCGCAGTCGGCGACCAAGACCGCCCAGACGCAGGTGGAGCAGGCGAAGAGCGCGCAGGCTCAGGCCGAACAGTCGGTGACCGACGCCAAATCCAAGGTGGCGGAAGCGCAGGCCAATCTGGATGCGGTGAAAGCCCGGGGCGAGCAGGCGAAGCAGTCGAAGACCGACGCGGAAGCGAAGGTCGCGCAGGCGGAAGCCGACAAGGCTACGGCGCGGAAGGATCTGGAAGCCGCGCAGACCATGAAGGCTCAGGCCGAGCAGACGAAGCAGGAGGCGGAAGCGCGGAAGACTGCGGCCGAAACCGTGAAGGCGCAGGCGGTTCAGGCCATGCAGTCGGCTCAAGCGTCGAAGAGCGTATACGAACAGCAGGTGAAGACCGCGTTGCAGGCCAAGGCTGAAGCGGAAGCGAAGGTTGACGCGGCGAACGCGGCGATCCGTCAGGCCGAAGCCCAGCAGGCTCAGGCTCAGGCGAAGATCGATCAGGCCGACCAGTCGAAGCGTGACGCCGAACAGCAGATCCAGCAGGCGCAGGCTGAGATCACCCGTTTGGAATCCGCCGGTCAGACGTTGAAGCAGGCTGAAGCCAAGCTCGCGGACGCGAAGGCCAGGCTCGACGAGGCCGATCAGGCCAAGCAGGATGCGGACGCCAAGTATGCGCAGGCGAAGCAGGAGTATGACACGGCGTTGGCCGACAAGCAGGCATCCGACAAGGAGCTGGACGCGGCGAAGAAGGCCGAAGCCGAAGCCAAGAAGCAGGCCGAAGAGGAAGCCAGGAAGAAGGCTGAAGCCGAAGCCGCTAAGAAGAAGGCCGAGGAGGAAAAGAAGAAGGCGGAAGAGGAGGCCCGCAAGAAGGCCGAGGAAGCCGCGAAGAAGGCTCAGGCCGAAAAGGAGAAGGCCGAAGCCGAGGCCAAGAAGCAGGCCGAAGAAGCCAAGAAGAAGGCTGAAGCGGAAGCGAAGGCCAAGGCCGAAGCCGCCCGCAAGCAGGCCGAGGAAGCAGCCAAGAAGGCTGCAGCCGAACAGGCCAAGGCCGAGGCGGAAGCCAAACGCAAGGCCGAAGAAGCCGCCAGGAAGGCGGAAGCCGAACAGCTGGCGAAGACCGAAGCCGAAAAGAAGGCCGCCGCCGAAGCCGCCCGCAAGGCGGAAGCCGAAAAGGTGAAGGCGGAACAGGAGGCCAAGGTCAAGGCGGAAGACGCCCGGAAGGCCGAGGAGGCCCGCAAGCAGGCCGAAGCAGAAGCCAAGAAGCAGACTGGTATCACCGGCCAGCAGGCTGGTACGGGCGCCAACGTCACCACCGGCAGCAACACCACGACCGGCTCCAGCCAGTCGGCCGCAAACAGCGGCAAGACCGGCACGACCAATGCGAACGGCTCCAAGGCCAACGGTGCGGCTTCGAACGCCTACCTGTCCAACACGGGCGCGGACGCGAGCATGATCCTCACCCTGACCGGCATCCTCGCCGTCGCCGGCGCCGGCTGCGTGTTGACCAAGGTCAAGACCGCAAAGCACGCGAACGGCTGGACCATCAGCAGCAAGTGACAGGCAGCTGATCCGATAGGGGAATCCCCACTTCGGTGGGATTCCCCTATTTCGTTTGGAGCGATCGAGCCAAACAGATCAGTTTCCAAATCTTCCTTCCTCCTGCAACAACAATCAACAGGATCAGACCTCCGACCATCGCTAAACCGTATTCGCCGGTTTCAGGGAGATTCACATCTGTTTGGATCAACGCTTCCTCCGGTGGCAGCGTCTTCTCATATTCGGTCAGATCAGTCAGATATTCGTCCGCGTCCATGATTCGACCGGTGGTGTACTGCACCGTGTAATTGATGTCCGTATACGAGTCTCCGTCATCGTTGAACACTTGGCATTGGGTTGACCCATTGCCATACTGCAACGTCTGGTTTTGACTGATCCCGTAACCGGTAGTCGTATTCCATTCCTCGTAGATGAGCGTCCGATAATGACCCCATTTGCCGGACGGATTCCCGTTCGCATCCTTGCCGTCGAGTTTGCCGTCTTCCATATCCCGATCATAGTTTTTCTTTTCATCGTCATACCAGCCGGTGTACGGATTGTCTGCGCCACTGCCGATCGAATAAGGTTCCAAACCCCAACCCCAAGCTACGTTTTCGCTTGAATTGTATTGGCCTGATTGGTCTTCCACATTATTGGAGTAATCGGTGTCGGCGATTGCCTGAGCCATCAACGTGTCGGTGATCTTATATGGTTCCAAGCCTCGAGCTTGACGGATTCCGTTGCCGATTTTGATTTGTTTGACGGAATCGATCATGTTTTTAATGGTTGCCGCATCGCCTTTGAAACCGTCGTGGATTGAATCCAAGTACATGGTGTAGGTCGAGTCGGTGAGGATTTTTACCGCATCATCGGCTCCTTTTGCTGTGAAGTAGGCGATTGCGCCTCTAATGGCTGGCGTGGTGTCGTCGGATTGGGGGGCGAGGCTACGGGTTTTCTGTTTGACGGCTTGTTTCCGTGTGGGGATGGGTGTGGGGGTGATGGTGATGTTTTGGCTTGTGGGGGAGAGGGTTTGATTGTTGAGTTGTGTTTGTTGGTTGAAGGTGAGGGTGGTGGGGTTGCTGAGGGTTTTGTCGGTTTTGATGGTCAGGCTCAATGTGGGGAATGTGATGGTTCCGGTTAGGTTGATTTGGGTTGTGTTGGGGTTTTTGAGGGTGAAACTGATCGTGTCATTCTGAACGCCGGTAGTCCAGTCGTCGGTCGACTTGTTGTCGAGTGTCATGTGTTCCGGATGGTTGACGGTGATCGTCGGATTGATCGAAGTCAAATGTTGAACGTTTCTTAGGCTCATGTTTGCCGTGACTGAGATTTGACCTCCGGAGGTGACTGTTGTGGTGTCGGTTTGAACGTGGAAAGACTGTTCGACTGGTTTGACGGTGAGCAGGTTCACGTATTCGGGAATGGTTTTGTCTTTCGCGGTCAACGTGAACGTGGCTTTCTGATCGGCGGTTAGATCAGTGCTGACTTTCATGGGTATCGTCAATGGCGGTTTGGCGTCGGTTTTCGGCCGAATGAACTGGATGGCGTTCGATTCCGTATCAGAGGGTGTGCCATCAGCCCATGTTTTCCCGTCCACACTCCATTCGATATCGTTAGAATACTCCGTTAAAGCCACTAATCCGACTGGAAGTTTCAACGTCGGCTGATTGGCTGGGGAAGCGTTGAATTCCACCGTGAACGGGGTGCCTGCCGCCAGTTGATCGTCACCGTTCACATGGGTGATCGTATTCATCTTATCCATTGCCGGATCGGTCAGATCGAAATAGGTGGCGTTCTGCCGGATGGTTGGCCGGCTGATCGTCAATGTGGATTCGACTTGCGGCTCCTCCGACTCCTCTTGGAGTGTGTTTTCTCCTTGACGGTGGACGATGATTCGACTCCAATCATTATTCACATACGGGTATCCGGCTTCGGAACCAAGCTGATCATCCTCCGTAGTGTCATCCCGGTCGGTATTCCAACCGGGTTCTCCTCCAACACCCATGTTCAACACGTCATGATCATTCTTGTCTTTCACACTGAACGAGGTCTTGTCAGGGATCATGCGCACATCCCATGAACGGGTCTCCTGCTCCTGCATGTCCGCGACATCATGTGCGGGGATACGATAATCCACCCGCTGTTCGCCTTGTTTCCCGGTGAGAGTGAGCATGCCTTGATCGTCAACAGTGAGCTTGTCCCCGTCGAAAGTCCACACCGTATCCTTGGGGAGATGATGCACGTCCAGTTTGACCGTCCACAAGCCTTGCGCGAGCGCCCCTATCGTATCCGTCCGATTCTCCTGCCGTAACGGTTTCGGACTGATCGTCAAATATCCGGTCAGATCATGATCCGCGTTCCAGTCAAGAACCTGTTCGACACCCTTCTGATTCCGATTATCAAGGGTCAGATCAGCGTAGGGGACACCTTCAACAGTCAACCCGCCGATAGTCGCCGACTGTACGAGCTGATTGTCTTCCGTCACGATGATCTTCGGCTGCACGTCAACTGTCAACACTCCCGTATCCTGAGCTTGAACCGGGAAAGACTGCTCCAACTCCACTGCCATGCCAGCCGGAATCGTATACGAGCATTGCATGCCGGACACTACGCCACTGATATGCTCCCCGCTCGCGCAAGTCGGCGTCTTCACCGTATATGCGGGGGAGGAGTCATCAGCCAACCCCACTATGTAACGATGCGTCTGATCGCTCATTGGGAACCGGGTCTTCACTTCTAACGAATGCGATTCACCCACTTGCAATACGCTCGGCGACTCATCCGTAACAGTCACCACCGGTCCCGGCATGTCATCCGCCAAAGCCGGAGAAGCAGTCACCGTGAACAATGGCACAATCACACTCACGGCGATCAACGTTCGGACATGAGAAGACAACATGAGAAAACGTCACCCTTTCTTATGCCGGCCATGAACCCGATGCACCATGATCCATATGATCAACGGGATCAGCGACACGACGATAAAACCTATGACGATCACGCTCACCAACAGGGGAACATCCTTCTGCGTATCCGGTTCCGGGATCGGATCGGGAATGCTTTCCCGCACTCCGGAAACCAGCAACCGTTCCGTGTTTAACAACGGCGGATCACACGTCACCAACGTCACTCGGGTCTGGTTCGGATCAGTGTCGGTCACCGCTTTGAAATCGGACGGGCTTACCTTTTCAATCCGATCCACCTTATACCCCATTTGCTTGCCGAGAACCGTAATGTAGAAGAAGGAACCTTTATGCAGTTCACGGATACGAGTGAAATCAGTACGATCCCCGCTACCCGTGTGAGCGGCCAACGCACTATGCGTACCCTTATCACCGGTAGGCAACGCGGTACCATACACGTGGCCGACACCGGATTCGAGCGCATCATCATCAGTCGTATGGTAGATCGGCTGTTTGAAGCTGATAGCCGGTATTTCCAGCACGCCGATCACCCCATCCCCATCGTTCAATGCTTTCATATACTGTGAATCCAATCGTCCGCCTTTAGACCCGTCGCCGCCGAAAGACAATTCGTTCTGGTTGCGGGTCCGCTGATTGTACTGTTCGGCCAACGCCAACTGGCTTTTCTGCTCTCGTCGAGGCCAAGCGCCTTGAGCTTGCATCGTCTGATCAGCCAACGATCGGACAGCCAGTTCAGTACTGGTGATATTCCAAACAAGCCAAGCAGTCAGAATAACAGCGGTCAGATAACACAGGTATCCAAAACCAGTGGACAGGATTGACACGACATGAATCCAAGAGAATCCACGCGCATGACGTTTCCTGTCCACTATGAGCAGACGATTGGTCACTTAAGGTTACGGGTCTTACGTCCGATCGCGGTCGCAGTACCACCCAACACGAACAGGATGATGATACCGCCGATCACCGCAGCACCCGTCAAACCTGTGACAGGAAGTTTCGTAATGGTTTTACCGTTACGGACGATGATCGTCTTACCCGTCGTATCCGACGTATCAGCTTCCACATACTTAGCGAACCTGCCCGCATCCGGCGTCAACGTGACGGTCTGACGGTCATGCGTGGACGCGTCCGCCGCAACGGTCACACGGAACTGCAACTGCTGGTCGCCTTGACCGAGCGTATACGTGTCCGGCGCTTGAGTTTCCTTCACCGTATAGTCACCACGATCCAAACCTTCAACGGCGATCAGACTGAGATCATCCCCTCCGATCGTATCCTCGGTACCGTTCTGATTGACGATGAACGTGGTCAACCCGTCAACATCCTGCTTGTTGAACTTCAACACGATCCCATTGCTGTCGGTGATCTGGAATCGAGCACCGGTCAAATCCTGATCGTCATGACCCAACGCGACCTTGTGAATGGTCATGCCTGCGATCGGAGCTTCCACCGTGTCGGACGGCTTGCCTGTGGTCGTTCCGGCTGGATCATTGGAATATTCCAGCGTGCTGGTGCTCGCATACGTGTCATCCTTACCGGAATCATTGTTTTCGTTCAACGCGTTCGCGTTCACCGTACTCGTATACGTGACGATGATGGTCTTACCATCCAAATCCGTTGGATTCGCGAATGTGAGATTGAACGAGTTCGCATCCTTATTGTCGGTACGATCATTAATATTCCCGGACTGCAAATCCAACGTCCAATTGCCGGCCGCCGGATAATCCTGACCGTCCACGGTGACGGTCACATCACCGGCGGTCGGCTGATCCAACCCTTCACTCGGATTCGTCCACAGTTTAAGCACCGGATTAGTGATATTGCTAAAATCCGGGCCAGTGAACGTACTGGTGAACGTCACCCGATCGCCAACCGTCGGTAGTTTGTCTTCTCGACTCTGAGACACGTTGACGATCTGATTCTTGATGTTCACCCGACCCAACGTTTGCGAACCGAACGTGGTTGCCACACTCCCGTCGGCCCTCTGAATGGGGGAGGATACGATCATCGCGTTCGACTTACGCGCCGTATCCGTCTCCGTCTGATCAACAATCAGATACAAGCCACCATAATTATCATCATCCGCAGTCCCATAATCAACCGGAACGGTCGCCGTATCCCCTGAACCCGTAATATCAGGCGTCATATCGTTGATCAGATAATAAGGACTCGTACTATCACCCAACTGGGCCGCCAATTCAGCCAGTTTCGTCTCATCAGCCAACTGGTTACCATACTTGTCATCATTCTGACCCTGCCAGTTCAACACGATCCACTGTTCCGGCGTGTACTGGTTTTGCGCGCTCACATCATACGCGGAATCCACGTTGGCGACCGCGTTCTTCAACCGGGTTTCATCATCCCCAGCCAATGCGGCGGTCATGTCCAAACCGGTTGGATTCCCATCCGCATCATAAGCGACATCCTTGTAGGAGACGATCTTCAAATAGTGGAATGTATGCCCGTCGAGACTGCCTTTGCTACCAGCACTGATGGTGATGTCACCATCCTGCACTTGATCGGCGTACGCGGTCGACCCGGCCAATGGCATGATGGTTAATGCGGCCACTCCGAAGATAGCGGCGAGTCGTTTTGTGGTGATGCTTCTCTTTCCCATAAGGGGTTTCCTTCCTAAAAAGAATCTTCCCGACCTGATGTGGCGGCGGATTCGCTGTCGTATAAGACCGTAAGGTTGCGGACCCTGGGGTTTGTTATCGAATTGGGAAAGTTCTCAACCGAAAGATGTTCCATTATCGGCAACAGGATAATGGGGGAGTAGCAGTAATCCGTCAAGGAGTTCAATCATGCATAACGCAAGGCTCTGTTAAACCAGCTTTGACATAGTAGTTTCATGTCCAATACTGTAGCTACACTGAGATTACAGTATTGGAGGTGATGGCGATGAGGCTCGCCGACGAAGTACGCAGGCAGCTCAGGGGCATGAACCCCGTCGAGCGTGAGAACGCGGTGCGCGAACTGCGTGAGGTCGTCTACGAGGACGCCTACGAGACCATCACCGACCACGACGACGCTCTGGCTTGTCCGCGGTGCGGTTCCATCGGCATCGTGAAGAAGGGCCGCAATCCGAACGGCTCCCAACGATGGCAGTGCCGGGATTGCAAACGTACGTTCTCCCAGATGCGGGATACGTTGATCGGCCGGTCGAAGCTGCCGGTCGCCAAGTGGATGATGTATGTGGAGTGCTTCGTGGACTGTCTCGCGCTGCGTGAGTGCGCCGCTCGTTGTGGGGTGTCGTTGCGCACCGCATGGCTCATGCGCCGCCGTCTGCTGAAATGTCTCGAACGGTATCTGCCGAAGTTCGCGGCCGGCGCGGGCGTGTCCGTCCAGTTGGACGAGACATATCTGCGCGAGAGCTTCAAAGGCAACCACAGGAAGGGGAAGTTCGTGTTGCCGCGTCCCGCCCGCCATCGTGGCGACTCCCTGCATAAGCGCGGACTATCCAGAGAACAGATATGCGTGATGACGGGCGTCGCCGACTCAGGCACGGCGTTCGCCGTGTTGAGCGGTCGAGGCGTCATCTCCAAGCGGCGCGCCATCGAATCGCTTGCCGGGCGTATCGGCCGTGGCGCTCATGTCATGGCGGACGAGGCCGCCGCCTACCCCGGAGCGATGGAGATGCTGGGTGCCGTGTTCGAGCGGGTGGATGCGAGGTCGCATCGCGTCAACCGGATCAACACGCTCCACTCGAACCTCGCCGGATTCCTCGCCGGGTTCAGGGGTGTATCCACGAAGCATCTGCAAAGCTATCTGACGTGGTTCCTGTGGCGGCGCTCGTTCCGCGACGACAGGAACGACAGCATCATCCGTCAGGTCGACGCGCAGCCATGTCCGGGCGTGACCCGCGACTGGAACGGCGTCACGCCGCCATATATGGAGTATTGGGGTATGGCCGCGTAGATTGCAAGTACACTGTACATATCCGATATTTGCAAGGAAAGGAGGAGCGGCATGGCGAACACACCGACCACGACCATGCGCCTCGACCCCGAACTCAAGGATAAGGCCATGAAGGTACTGGAGCCCTTGGGATTGAACATGACCGGAGCCGTCACCATCTTTTTGAAAGCCGTAGTCAGGGAGAACGGACTGCCGTTCGAACTTAAGACTCAACCAAACGAAGCCGACTGATCGCACACCACTAGGCAGATGACGTCTTTTTAGTGATATAATGACGTCCAGACGTCATCAGGGAGGTAAATGTGCAGAAGCCCGGTCAGGTTCGAGATGCTATTGTGGGCGTGTTGGCGCAATCGGAAACTCCTCTAACGGTTGCCGAAATAGAGCGCCAGATCACGGTTTCCCTCGGTGAAACGTTTGAATCATCCAGCATTCGTTCGTCGCTGCGTTTGCAAGCCAAGAAGCCTGACAGTGGCATCGTTCGCGTGTCACGTGGCTTATATGCCATGAGCCGTCAGTCGACGTCCAGATTTGAATACGGCAAGGCGACTCTCGTGCAGGGCGATGCGTTCGCGGTGATGGCTTCGCTTGAGGAATCGTCCATACATGCCATCGTGACGGACCCTCCATATGGGTTGGTTGAGTACAAAAAGAGCCAAGTTTCAAAACTGCGCAAAGGGCGGGGAGGCGTCTGGCGAATCCCTCCTTCCTTCGACGGGGCGAAAAGAAGCCCTCTGCCTCGATTCACGACTTTGACGAACGCCGACCGCGAGAAGATAGTTGAGTTCTTCGGCAGATTTGGAGAGCAGGCTTTGCGCGTGCTTGTTCCCGGCGCGAACATTGTTGTGGCAACGAATCCACTTGTAAGTCATCTTGTGGCGAGTGCCTTGGAATCTGCGGGACTGGAACCGCGAGGACAGCTTGTGCGATTGGTTCAGACCATGAGAGGAGGCGACCGTCCGAAAGGGTTCGAGTCCGAATATCCGGAGGTAAGCGTGATGCCTCGTTCCCAGTTTGAACCTTGGGTAATCATGCGCAAGCCGATGGATGAAACCACTGGTCGCAATCTTGCTGAATATGGCACTGGTGGCTGGCGACGCATAGACGACGACCACCCGTTTGGAGATGTCATCAAGTCGGCTCCGACCCGCAAGGAAGAGCGGGCCATAGCCAACCACCCGTCTTTGAAACCGCAGAAGCTGATGAGGCAAATAGTCAGAGGAGCGTTGCCCCTAGGAAAAGGCGTGGTTCTTGATCCTTTTGCCGGTTCGGGATCCACGTTGGCCGCTGCTGAATCATTGGGGTATTCAAGCCTTGGAATTGAACGAGACTCCGAATACTACGACCTTGCCTGCAAGGCGATTCCTAAACTTACAGCATTGGAAGATTGAGACTGCGCCTTGCCCATGTCGTTCCACGTAGCTCGTTGGTGAGATAAACCCAACTACGCCTATAGGAAGATAATCCATCCTTGGAGAGCGTGGCCGTTCGTGTACCACGCTCTCCCCGCTCATTATGCCTGTAGTCGTCTTCGGTTACATGTCCGAGGAAGATTCCAGTGAAGGTAAGGGGCTGTCTTTCAGTGATTGGCACACCAGGATCATCTCGTCGTTCGTCAACTTGATATACAAACGTACAAAGATCCTGTTCCCTTGCGCTATGCATATCAACGGCCGCCCCGGTGTTTCTGGTGGCTTTCATTTCAACGCCATCTTCGGCTTCCGCCGCTAGATTATTCGGATAGATACCGGTCCGAATAAGATCCGGATGCCCGTTTGGAAGGGTGTTGACAACAAGTTCCCGCGAATGCTTCGCCATGGTGCTGTTAAGCAAGTTTGAAAGGACATTAGACAGTGCCTGAAGCTGAAGCATGTCTTCGAATCGTCCCCACCCACGTTCGACACTCATCGCGTTCAAGTCGCCCATGAACTCATAGATGTCAATCATTGTGTTAGCAAAATCTGCTTTTCTGAGATTGTACCTGCTTACACATGGGTTGTCAGCAAGGCATGGATTGAAGAATGCGTCATTGACTTCCGCAACTTGGACATTGATGTTGGACATGGGCACCTCTGGCTTCGGCTTATCACGATAACCATCTAATGATAACGGCCAAAGGACGAAAACCTGAACAGCTGACTGAAATAAGAACCCTTCAGGCATATGTCAAATTTGGTTTAACAGAGCCAATTCTATTCCATCAAACAAGGCACCGAATATCAGACCCTCAAAATCTCGGATGAAGGCTTGATCACCTTCACCGGCGACGGAACACAGCAACGTCAAGTGTTCAACATCAACATGAACACGTTGGAAGTGGAGAAAAGCAAACTCGGCATCCGTCAATGGAGTCTCGCCTTCAACAACATTCCCGACGGCCAGCCGATCATCATCAACCTGTACGGCAAAAACGGGATGGACTGGTATCCGGGATGGCGAATCTGGGTCAACGGTCAAGACTATTCCACTCCAGTCGGCGACCGTGGCGCGGCTCGCGACAGGTTCCGTAGCATCGCCAGCCGGATCATCTGGAACCTGCCGAACGCAACCGGATTGACCATGCATTACGCATGGTTCAAAGAAGTCGATCGAAACAAATCAGACGGCCTGCTATCCAACAATACGAGCAACGGCGTCATGTTCCCCGGCAGTATCCTGATCCCGCGAGGCGGCATGGAAGTCAACGCGGATACGAACGGAAGACTCTACGTCGGCAAGAATCTTACTTTGAACATTTGGGAGCATCACAACATCGCGTGGATCGGTTTCAACGAACCCCAATGCTTCGCGGTAAACGGCTCCACGAAAGCTTCTCTAAGTTAATTCTCGGATTTTTTACCCAGTCAACGAAAATCAACCCGCCGACACCCATAGGTTGAATGGTGGAACGACTTCAACGTCCAAGTCTGCTCGTTGAGAGGTTTTGATGGGGGAGAAGTCCAAAACATTGTCAACGAAACCAAACATGGTTTCAGAAGGAAGTCAACTGATGCAGATTTCACTCGATCACAAGCGTTTCATCGCATCTCTCGTCGCCGCCGGCACACTGCTCGCCGGTGGCGCGATGCTCCCAGCAGCCGCGATGGCTGACACGACCACTCCGGCAACCCAGACCACGGTCACCGCTCCAGCCGCCGACAAGACCGACACGACTGCCGCGAAGACGATCACCATCAGCCAGAAGGATCTGAAGGGCACGTCCGGCTGGTTTGCGACCGACGCGACCCATTCGGTTCCAAAGCCGGACAAGAACACCGTGCCCGGCGGTCTCACCGGATTCCCGGCCGGCAAGTACACGCTGTCCTACAAGGTGACCGACGCGAAGACCCAAGCCAATCAGGGCAATTATTCGATTCTCAAGGGTGCCACCGCCGACAAGGATGGCGTCATCGACTACGATTCAACGAAGACCGTTCGCGGCACGCTGGATGACGGCAAGAGCACGGAGATCACGTTCGCAGCCGGCGACGTTCTCGTCGTACCGAAGGCGGACGGTGCTCAGCTTGGCGATTTCACGCTCACCCCGGTCAAGGACACTGCGACCACGACGCCGACTCCGGACAAGAACGATAACCAGACTACGGTCAAATATGATTTCGACCTGTCCAAGGTTCCCACGCAAGCCGGCACCACGATCGGCGCTTCGCTGGGCATCGTCGCAGTCAACAGTGACAAGGATGTTCCGACCGCAATGAACCCGACGGATCGTAAGAACAACCCGTACACGGTGCAGACCCAGTACGTCGGCGTCAAGCCCGGCACGTACAAGATCACGTACACGGCCGACCAGTCGAAGAAGCAGTTGGGTGCCGCGAACGGCGGCTGGTACACCGGTTCCACGGTTGACAAGAACGGCGTGTTCGGCCCATCGAATTCAGCCAAGTATGAGTCGTTCGAGATCAACACCGACTGGTGGAAGCCGTCCAACGGGTCCAAGCCGATTACGGAGAAGACCATCACCCTGCCGGCCGGCGCGTACATCACCATGGTCGGCGATACAGATCTCGGCATCCTCCACTTGGAACAGGTGAAGGACACGACCGGCGGTACGAATACGAACAAGCCGGACGACAACACCACGAAGCCGGAACAGACCACACAGGTAACGCTGACCGTCACCGACAGCACGTCCAAGACCGCGAAGGATCTGAACCTACCGGCAGGCGATTGGACCGCCTCTTGGAAAGCGACCGACGCGAAGAAGCCGGAAGGTAAGATCGTCATCGCATCCAAGGCCGACGAGAATGGCGCAATCGCCGACACTGACATCCTCTACTCCGCGACCATCACGAAGGACGGTAAGATCGCGTTCGCTGATAAGGATGGCAAGAGCGTCGACCATGTGGCCGTCGCCGACACGAACATCATTCACGTGGAGGGTGCCGGTACTGTCACGTTCGACAAGTACACCGCTCCGACCGACAACAATGGTGGCGCGACGACCGATAAGGACAACACCGGCAAGGACAACAACACTCCAACGGACACGGACAAGGACAACGATTTCGCCAACTGCGACGCCGCCAAGGCAGCCGGCTTCACGAACATGAAGCGCGGTGAGACCGGCTACTCCGAGAAGCTGGACAAGGATGGCGATGGCGTCGCCTGCGAAACCGACGATCAGGCTTCGGACGACAAGACCAAGGATGACGCCAAGTCCGACGATCAGAACAACACGGCCGACAACCTCGCTTCCACGGGTTCGACCGTGAGCATCGCCGCCGGAATCACCGCGATTCTCGCGTCGATCGGCGGCGCTCTTGCCGCCACCCGGAAGTTCTGGATGAAGTAGTTTTCGGCTTAGCTACTGTTTAGGGGTGCCGATGGTTTCAAAACCGTCGACACCCTTTTTTGATGCAAAGCTTTCGTTGTGTGGGGGAAAGGTCAGGGTTGTTGAAAACATCATTTTATGTTAATCTGCTTGAGTCCACACAACAAAGAGGAATTAATAATGTACCAATGCCGGATCAAATACCATATTCAGCCCGAACATCTCAGCGAAGGCGTCCTCCGATACCATTTCAACATAGAACAGCTCGAGAACCCTAAAGCACCTGAAGAAGATTCGTCATGGTCCAATCTTATTAGCGGAACCGTGCTCGCGTCCGATCGAGCGGACAGCAATCACCCTTCCGCTTTCCGTCAGGCGGAGCAGGACATCTGCCGGCAACTGGGGTTGAAACGAGACCTGATGAGCGTCGTTTTCGTCGATTGACAAAAGTCAGGAACGTTGAAACATCAATCATTTGACATAGCGGCACGACATGTCGCGGAGGATCTGGTCGACTTGCTGATCCGATCCGACGCCCGTTCCGAGTATGTGCTGTGGGAGTGCGACGACCATGTTGCGCGTGAAGACGGGCGTCAATCGGTTCGGTTGCGCCGGTACCCGTCCGGTCGGTCGGTTGAGCTTGTTTTCGTCCGTGGAGAGTTGAATTCCGTCAGGTTTTCCGCTGTGGTCGAAGAAAACGTTTCGGGCTTGCCGTTGCCGATGATCGCGTCTTTGATCCTGAACGATCTGGGGATTGAGACCGCCCGCAAATAATGTTATATTGAGTCTGTCCACATAAAATTTTGGAAAAGGCAACTCAATGACCAAATACATTTGCGACTACAAGCAAACCATGCAAACCCGCTTCGAACTGGACGATGCGCCCGACAACCTCAGCTCGGCTGAAGTGCTCGCCTATCTCGAACAGCGGGAGGAAGACGGCGAAAACGCAACCCGTATCGATATGCTCGAAACCGTTGACGCGGAATATATTCCGGTCGGCAAAATCGAAGACTATCGTTTCCTCTACCGTCAGACCAAACCGCAAAGCTATCTGTTGGAGTTGCAGCAGTATGAGCGCATGTGGAACGGGGAACAATCCTCGTGGAAGACGATCATCCTCCAGCCGACGCTTCTCACCCCGGATCGGATGTTGGAACAGCAGCTTCTCAGATATGTTAATCTGCCCTCGTCCGCAGTTAACTATCCGACCGTCGTTATTTCGGATAGGACGATCTGATGTCGAACACGCTTTGGATCAGACCGGTCACGAACTTCAAACCATCCAAGAAAACACTCGCTCTCATCAACGATCAGCGCAACTACAATCCGGAAATCTGGACGACCGTACCATTGGACGGACGAGTGCCGATCCCACGCAAAACCGCCGGATGGAAAACTGGCTGGCAGTCATATCTCGGTTTGCAGCATCAGGTGCGATCCGACTGGCAGGTGGAAGAGCTTCGCTTGGAATACAGGAAGTTCTACGACGAGCAGATCGAATACACGGGCGCGAATCCACGTCGAGCGTTCCTCAACGCCGACCACGAGGTCGACAACGGTGTCCTCGAATATACGGTCGAAGGACAAGTCGTGGACTATCGCAGCAACGGTTTGGAAAACGATCGGATCGCCCGAATCTGTCTCATGTTCCCGCACGTCATCAACAAGGATGGGTCGCGTACACCGATCGACTCGCATATTTGGCTCGGTTGCTACAGGAAAAACGTGCGAGTCGAACCGGGATTGATAGAACCACACAATCAGCGTGGAC
Organism: Bifidobacterium sp. SO1; assembly: GCF_018555335.1. Classification (NCBI taxonomy): domain Bacteria; kingdom Bacillati; phylum Actinomycetota; class Actinomycetes; order Bifidobacteriales; family Bifidobacteriaceae; genus Bifidobacterium; species Bifidobacterium sp. SO1. Next base: position 22,928 of record NZ_JAFEJR010000018.1, read on the forward strand.
GCAGACTGCTCACCATTGGCATCGGAGATACGCTTCGCATCCGCGCCCAGCTCGTCGCTTACACGGACAAGCGGGGCATCAAACGGTTCGGGTTGAACGATTGGATGCCGTTGGACAGTCGTCTCCACTATTACCAGCGTCAGGCGGATGGGACGATGGTTCACCGTGTGGTCGAATCCCGATTGGACAGGGGACTGATGCTCGGGGGAGTGGATGACAGAGGCGTGTTCTTCACCCGGATCACCCATAATCTTGATCAGGAGATGACCGATGCGGCGAACCGGCATTTGGATATGGTAGATCACGCGTTCCTCACGGATGACACGAACAACGGGTGGCCGACCGTTTGCCGTACCCAGTATCGGGTGATCAGTCAGAGGACTGGCATCTGCCGGACAGTCGTACGATAGGAGCGGCAGAAACCCCGCTGGATCAAGGTCGATCTAGTGGGGTTTCGTCGCTTTCCTCGTCAATCAGTCTGTTTCGCCGTAGTCGTCGAACAGGTCATCCTCCTCGATCTTCCTACGAGCCTTGTCGTTCTTCGCCGCCTCCTTATCCGTACCGCTGATCTTCGTCCGATCCGATACAAAACGAAGACACTGCAACACGGTCAACAGGATCACGAAGATCAAGCCGATCAACGTGAGCACGCCGAAAACACCACCCAGAGAACCGGTGACACCGGTCAGCCAGCTCAACGGGTCCACGATCGGCTCCGAGTTCGCCAACTCGGGGTTATCGGTCATGAGTTCCCGACGAGTATTGAACATTCGAAAGAAATAAGTTCCATACCCACCCAACGGGATGCCAAGCATGGAGATAATGCCGATCAGCCACATAATGCGCCGGTACGTGTAGTAGAGGCCGACGAGTTTGTTGACGAGTTTCAAATGATGCCTCTTTCCGTTTGAACTGGACTGTTTCCAGTTAAACGGACTGTTTTCGGCAAGTTGGGATCGGCTATGAAAACTCTATAAAGGTATATCACTATAAGGGGAGAGGGTTTGCCCTTACGCCAGTAAGGTTTTGACCATCCGATCCGCGACGATACCCCACGTCGACGGCGACGATACCCCATTTTCAACGCGACGATACCCCAAAACGAACGCGACGATACCCCATTAGGCGTGGATGGCAGATCACGGTAAAGCGATGATACCCCACCATGCATGGCGATGATACCCCACTAATCGCAGGATGAGAAGCTGAGAATCGTTGGAATATCAACGTTTTCAACGATTCCGGACAGTAAAAGACCGAATAGTCCGGACATGCGAGGGTAAGCGTCGTTATCCCATGTTCGACGGGAAAATAGTGGGGTATCGCCGCCTAAAGAGCATAAGACAAGTCCGCTTCCCGGCCTACACGTGGGGTATCGTCGCTTTCAATCCTCCAATAGTGGGGTATCGTCTCTTTCCGCTAACCCCCTAGTGGGGTTTCATCGCCAACCGGCAGACGAATAGTGGACTATCGTCGCCGATAACGGTTCACCACCCATCAGAGACGTGGGGTATCGTCGCCGACTTGATTCGGTAATTCGCCCGGCTTGCGGCGAGGGGCCACCGAGGTCGGAGACGGATGCAGGATGATCCCCGATCCGCGAGCTGGAATCTCCACGTTCACGGTCGGATACACTTCCCTCACCCGGTCGATGGCCTGACGGAACTTCTGCTTGAAATCCTTCATGCTGCTGATACCGTCGCCGAACCGGTCGAACAGCCAATCCCAAGCGATCGGCGTATCATGATTCAAACGGTGCATGGAACCTGTCAACCACACGTACACGTCGTACGGCAGGACGCTACGCCCGTTCAACAGGAGGCTTGCGGCTCGAGTGTCGAACGGGGCTGACTCGTTCTTCAAACGTTCATACACTTCATCCGTCAGTACGAACATTGCCCCGGAGTAATCGGAGTTCTTCGTATCATGCACGCTACGAACGGCTTTGACTATCGGCAGGTACACGGTGTCGTCAATACGACGACCGGAAAAACCAGTGGTGCGGCGCACGCTGATCCGGCAAGCCAACAGGAGGCGTAATTGTTCTCGCAATGCTTCACTGGTTCGTCCTCCGCGCGGAATGCCCATGTCCTCGCACAGTTGGTAGAGCGTAGGAATGGTGATCGTCTTCGTTTCCGGATCAACGGTTTCGGTTTTCTTCTTGCCGGCGGCGCGAATCTGCTTCGCCATCCAAGCCATGATCAGACGCGGATATTTGCCGAACGGGAATCGACGCGACCGGGTTTCCGAGTCGATGCCCGCTTCGAGGAAGTATTCGACGGTGCCGTTGTCCTTGCTGACGAAATCCACATCGGGTTTCGGCTGGGTCGCAGGAAACAGGGTGCTGGTGAGGATGCTATGACCGTACCAGATTTCCTTGCTGTCCGGTTCGCGGGCTTCGATGTCGGCGAGTGTTTCCACCTTGTCGAAGAGAACCAGTTGGCCTTTTGCTTCCTCATTGTTTTTGGGCATGGGGCTAGTGTACGCGGAATGCCGGGATGATTCCAATCATCCGATCGACTTGTCTGCTCTTCGCAATGCTGATTTTGCTTGTATCTTTTCGTGCGACACGCTCTAAAAACGTTGGTATTCCAATAGATTTGACAAAATCCACCTATGAGTTATACTGAATGCGTCCACATAAAACAAGAGGTTGAGAAAACCAATACGACAACACCTGCAACACAGCCTTGAGAAGCAGCAAAGGCTTCCACCTGACCCACGATCAGGCAAGGCACCATGTGATCCCCCGCGCGGCATCACCCCTAACAAGGTGAGCGCCCTCCACTGGGAAGCATCGCAAACGTTTGACAACAGAAGAGTGACAACAAAATTTTCCAAGCGCCGCCAGTAGGTGAGAGCTGCCGGCGACGCGCATGGGGCTGACAGGTTTTCGATAGGAAACCGGAAAATCATGCTACGTGTCGGAGAGATGACGCGTCAGACAACCGTAATCAACACGCGTCAACCAATAAGCGCCAAGACCAATTCTCAGCGCGCCTTCCAGCTCGCCGCCTAATCGGCGTTAGCGAAGGCTACCTGTTCCATATCGTCTGCTGATCCGCATGCTAGGCGGGAACGGGCATCAAAATACAGCAAGGATCACACCGGTCGGGTTCGTCGGACACCCGGATCGGTGATCATGAAAGATTTCGACTGGATTCGTCTCCTTCCCGAGCAGTCGGGTGGCGAATCGACAATACAAGCTCGGGTGACGCACGTGATAGGAAGCATGATCGACAGTTGTCCTAGACGGCGGTTCGATTCCGCCCAGCTCCACTATGCCGGAACATGACTCTGGCAGAAACCTCCTTGAGTAGCACGGCGCGCATCCGGCCGGCGTCATGGCGAACAGGATGCATGGTTGAGTGGCCCAGCGGCGACGGCAGGTGACTGTAAATCACCGACAGTTAACGGCACAACACAGGTTCGAGTCCTGTCTCAACCACTTTCGGATTGTGGCGCAGTTTGGTAGCGCACGTGCTTTGGGAGCATGGGGTCGCAGGTTCAAATCCTGTCAATCCGACGAATGTCGGCCAGCATTCCGAATGGACTGGCCGACATGGATTTATGCCGGTAGTTCAATGGTAGAACAGTGGTCTCCAAAACCACAGGCGCAGGTTCGACTCCTGCTCGGCGTGCGAAGATGATCACCAAACCATCAGACGGTCACGTCAACCATGGGGAGGATGAGCATCCTCAACCAGTGAATTGGAAGATAAGCTTTTGATTCTCCACTTCCTCTGAGAACACCGGTTTCCCATCCAGTTCACACGCCTTTCCTCACTGGGTACAAACGTGAGGGCAATTGTTATCGGACTATCCCAAACTCATTCCAAATATATTTAGGCTGTTTGGGATGGTGCCCGTCACGGTGCGACGGTCGGGTTCGATTCCCGACACGGGTACGAAGCAGTATGACAGGTTCTATTCTCTCTTCCTATCGTATTGCCGTCACATCGGAAAGACCATCTTTTCGAGTATGTGGAATATGCGGGGTTGACGATCGGATACTCCGAACCCATCCGACTGTCAGCCTTCGCCTTCGTAGCCCAACCGGTAGAGGCACGGCACTCAAAATGCCGCAAGTGAGGGTTCGAATCCCTCCGAAGGCACCACCCTCAAGAATATTGGATTCGCGAGGGTATTTTGAGTAGGATCTCCTGCTCTTTTATGGGACACAAACTGGCCGGCCAGCACAACAATCACACTCTGGCCGGCTCACGCTCTCGTAGCCCAACTGGTAGAGGCAATAGATTAAGGATCTATCAAGTACTGGTTCGAATCCAGTCGAGAGCACAAGGAAGCATGGGTAACTACGAGACTAATGTCGTCCTGTTAAGTTTTAGGCCCCCGTGCTTCCACTCGCCGTTGTAGCTCAGCTGGTAGAGCAATCGCCTCGTAAGCGATAGGTCACCGGATCATACCCGATCAGCGGCTCCAAGGGAATTCCGGTTTTTCTCCTTCTCAGCTTCCATCGGATTCCCTTATCGCCTTTGTAGCTCAGTGGATAGAGCGTCCGCCTCCGGAGCGGAAGGTCACGAGTTCGAACCTCGTTGAAGGCACTAGGGTTGATCGCAAACGTTTGCCATCAACCCTAACTTGAGTAGGATCTCCTGCTCTTTTATTGGACACACGACCGGACAGTCACAATAATCACACTACTGTCCGGTCAACGCTCTCGTAGCCCAACTGGTAGAGGCGATCGCCTCAAAAGCGATCCAGTGCGGGTTCGAATCCCGCCGAGAGTACGAAGACCGAGATAGCGGAATCTGACAACTCAATGTTCCATTTCGACTCCTTATCAGAACATTGAGCGGGGGTCGTTCCGCCTTTTCGATGGCACACGTGATGATCTCCACGTGCTTCAAAAAGAGATCAACGCGAACATGGTGTAACGGCAGCACGCGACCTTCCCAAGGTTGAGGCGCGGGATCGTCCCCCGTTGTTCGCTCCACGCCTTTGTAGCTCAGTTGGTAGAGCAACGGTTTGAAGCACCGTGAGCCGTGGTTCGATTCCACGCGAAGGCACTTGCCCCTCTAGCTCAGCGGTCAGAGTACCGGACTTTTAATCCGTTTGTGGTCGTGGGTCCGAATCCCACGGGGGGCACTTAACCAAGAACAATCTGTTCATTTCATAGTTTAAGACAAGAGGTCGATATGGGAATATGCTCATATCCCGGTTGCAATAAGAAAACCCTTGCTAGAGGATATTGCACCGGTCACTATCAGCAGTGGTATTACGGCAAGCCTATTCATCGGCTTTGCCATCATCGAACATTCGACATGGAAGATTTTCATTCAATGACCATTCCTAATTTGGATGGATGTCTTATCGTGCCGAACAATACATGCAGTTTCTTTGCTGTAACTATCGATGGGAAGCAAATACCGCTTAAACGTGTCGCCTATCGTCTGGCATATGGTAATGAAGGTGATTGTGCTTGGCTGGATAACATATGTGGCAATCCATTATGCTTCAACCCGGAGCATTTAATCCCGCATGTCTCGGTTAAGGACGGGGGTGGCAGACACGATCTTAACGAGCCAATTTCTGCTGCTGATTCGATACGTTTCTGGTCTAAGACATGTTGGGATGATCGGCATAGATGTAGAGAATGGTCCGGCTCATTGCGAGTTGGATACGGCGTATTCGGATTGGGAGGACAGACGTACGGTGCCCACCGAGTCGCCTATCGCATTGCCAATGGATATATTCCGGAGGACTTATGGATTGATCACATTTGTCGTAATCCTAAATGCGTGAATCCGAATCATCTCAGGCTTTGCACTCCAGAGCTGAACCGGCAGAACATCGCTGAGGCCACCAATAGTAGAAGTGGTCATCTGAATGTAAGTTGGTCGACATCTGATAAACGATGGTCTGTTGATGTAGTTCGAAAAGGAATCAGCTATCATGGCGGAGAATACATCAACTTAGAGGATGCGGTGAGAGCCGCAAGGAAGCTTCGGAATTCGATTTCGACTTTCAACGAGATGGATCGTATGACTCCGATCATTTAATGAATCCTCGATTGTTCTTTGCTACGCGAAACATTCGAAGTGGTTCAAGCTGGATTAGTCCAACAATAAAGTAGGGACTTTGATTCTTTCATTATCGGGGCGGTACCGATATCCAGCACGAGTCGATTCGTCTGATCAACGATTCGACTATAGGAAGTGAGAACGTACGACTCCCTCCTTTACCACCCGTTCTCGCCGTTGGAATCATGACGGTGGAGACTGACGCGTGATCATGCCGGATGATCGTGGAAAATCCGGTGGTGTGTCCTTCGTTTACAGGGAGAAGACATAGCGGCTTTACTTCCCGGTGGGGCCGTGAAAGCGTGGTTCGAATCCACGAGGACGTGCGAGATGATGATGCACTATCAAGTCGAACATTCCGTGTTTGCACCGTCCTTGCATCATTATCTTTTGCCTTCGTAGCTCAATGGATAGAGCACCGGTCTACGGAACCGGGTTGTTGTGGGTTCGAGTCCCACCGAAGGCACGCATTCGAAGCCAGTGCTTAGAGCTTTTGCCTCCTTTCACACACGGCGCTGGTCTGGTTAATCCATGTCGGCTGGAACTCGAATGCGGCCGACATCCCGCACTCGTAGCAGGGAGAGTTTTTGGGTTGATTTTCCTCACCGCTAGGAGTGGTACCAAAAGCCGGCCGCCGGTCCGGTAGGGAACAAAAACCGGCGTCGCCTTTGTAGCTCAGTTGGATAGAGCGGAAGATTTCTAATCTTCGTGTCGCTGGTCCGAATCCAGTCAAAGGCACTCGAAGATAGCCATAGGCTGACTGTTTTGGAATGTTTTTCGGACATTGAACGAATACCGTAAACGAGCAATAGTCCCTTGACCAAACGAGCATAAACCAACGTTCCAAAAACCGTTAGCCGGATGGGATCTTCCCTATTGGCATTCCCGTTTCCCGGTTCATGGTCACCTCGAATTTTATCCACAATAAGATTCGGACAGACTCTAACCTATTGACCGTGAACATGAAAACGGGAATGCCAAAACGGTTTGTTGGTCGAGCGGTCGAAGACAATCGTCTTGAAAGCGATACCCCGTCAGGGGCGCAGGTTCGAATCCTGCACAAACCGCACATGGATGGTAGGCTGAGCGGCTAAAGCGCCTCACTGCTAATGAGGTTCGGGTAACACCGTGGCGGGTTCGACTCCCGCACCATCCGCTTTTGCGACGTTAACGCCGCCCCTGTTCTCGCAGCTACCGATAGGGGAACGATGGGATGCGCTGCCACATGGACTCTATTCTTCTCTGTTAATAGAGGCATCCCAGCGTCGCAAAACATTTTGGAGAGTTCGCATAGTGGTCGAGTGCGGCTGTTTCGAAAGCAGCAGAACCATCTGGTTCCACAGGTTCGAATCCTGTACTCTCCGCAACCAATTATTCTCAGCCCACATAGGCTGGTGCATGAAAGGACAAACACATGGCAAGCATCAACCGCAAGCCAACAACCCACACGTATGAAGGCGGTAAAGCCGTCCAACGCACACCACAACAGGAACTGTTCGTATTGTGCGCCTCGTTTTTGAACGAAGACAATTTCTACGAGACCGCATCCGACACGCGGCAACGACTCGAAGAACTCGCCGCCAAAGTCTGCGACGACTCGGACTGGTGCCTGAACCTCATCACATGGCTACGCGGCGACGGCGGCTTGCGAACCGTCGCACAACTCACCGCCATCGCACTGGTTCACGCCCGACTCGCCAAGGGACTGAACGGCGGGAATCGACAGTTCATCAGCGCGTCGATCCGTCGCCCAGACGAAGGCCCAGCCCTGTTGAACGCCTACAAAACCACCTACAACACTTTGCCGAAACCGGTCAAACGAGGCGTCGCAGACGCGCTCGCCAGCTTGTCGGAGAATGGTTGGTTGAAGTGGAATGGGAAAACCGAAAAAGGGCCAGTTTCGTTGACGGATGCGATCCGGTTGACTCACCCCACTCCGAAAGACGAGCATCAGGACAAGCTGTTCGATCTGATCGTCAACAAGCATACGGACGAGGAACGTGAACAGTTGCTCACCGGATTGCCGGCGATCGCCGCCCGTGAACGATTCAACAAGCTGACCGCCAGCGACAAGCTGGCCGCGTTGACCGGGGATAACGCCACGGAGATGATCCGTTCGGCACGGTTGACGCATGAGACGATCTTCAGCCAGTTGGGTGCGCTCAACCCGGAAGACGCCTCTAAAATCTGGCTTCACTTGATCCCCGACATGGGATATCAGGCGCTGCTCATGAACCTGCGTCGCATCATCACCGCCTGTGGTGAAGACAGTGAGCCGGTCCGGCTTGCCGTGGAACGGATCAGCCACCCGGAGGAAGCCGGATATGCTCCACTGCCGATCAGTTTCCTCAGCGCCTACCGTAACGTACCGGACATCGCCCACCCCTATTTGGCGAAGGCAAGCCGATACTCGTTGCGGCACGTGCCGGAACTGGCCGGACGAACCCTCATCATGGTCGACCGGTCGGGCAGCATGGACTGGCCGCTCAGCCAACGGAGTACACTCACCCGGTATGATGCGGCCAGCATGTTCGCATGCGCATTGGGGTTGAAGAATCCGAACAGTGTGGTAGTCCCGTTCGAAGATCACGCTTATGAGCCGATCCTGTTGGAAGGTGACGATCCGCTCGCCATGCTTGACCGATTCGGCCAACCGGTCGGTGGCACGCACGTCGGCTCCAGCACGAGACAAGCGTATGAATCATACGGGCCGTTCGACCGGGTGATCGTTATCACCGATGAGCAAACCTCATGGGGTGACACCGTTCAGGTCAAGGATGCGGTTCCGCATGATATCCCCTTGTACGTGTGGAATCTCGCCGGCTATCACGGTGCCCTCTCCCTCGGGGATAGGAATCGTGTGAACCTTGGCGGCTTGTCCGACACAGCGTTCACCCTGTTGTCTTTCGATGCGGTGAACAGGTGGCCGTGGGATACGTTAGACTAACGCTGTAGCCCATTGGTTTGGGGTGGTGCGCAGACTCCGGTTACTTCTCGCATAATGGTTACGAGCCTTCGCCATCCGGCAACGGATGGATACACGGAGGCATTTTACCGGAATCGACTTTCTCTCACCCCAAACCAATTTTTCTTTGCAATATGAGCGGTGCGATGATGTCAGTTACTTCTGGAATCAATGTGCACTCACTCTTCTACCGATTGTTTGGTTGAAAGGCCGGATGATCGGTGAGAAGAAACACTGGCATCAACCTTCCCTCGCTCATACTGTGATTCCCGCCAGCCGGAACATAGGGCGCGTGCCGTGCCTGAACCCAGTCAGCAGATTCTCCGGTTGGCAACGTTCGGATGCAAGGGCGATCATCATTAGTATGATCGCTCCCAAATCCACGTCTATTCCCCTTTGGTGTAACTGGCAACACACGGGTCTTTGGAACCCTCGTTCTAGGTTCGAACCCTAGAAGGGGAACGTATTGCTCTGTAGGATAGTTGGCAATCCGCCTCACTCTGGATGAGGAGACCGCTGGTTCGAATCCAGCCAGAGCAGCTAGGTCGGATCGGGAAAGTCCGACCATGTGACATTCAAACATTCGGGGTTGATGTTGATCTTTTTAGCATCGCCTTTCTGCAACATCAACCCTGTGTTTGAACGCCAAACGAGTCCACGCCCGACTCGCGTCACACAAACGGGCGTACGGCGATCACACTAACCGGCTGTTGGAAACGGTCTGCAAAACCGTTCATGATGGGTTCGACTCCCATGTTCGCCTCTAGGATTCTCCACGTTTGGTCTTGCTCAACTCTTTCAAACGGGGCGAATCCGTTCACATTCACACCACCCTTTGAGTACACGGTTGAATGCGACACGGTTTGACGGCTGACGTGAACCAAACCAACCGTAACTCTTCCGTAGCTTAACTGGCAGAGCATCGGCCCCATAAACCGAAAGATGCTGGTTCGACTCCAGCCGGAAGGACGCGACCATACCAACATCTTCCAATCACATTGCAACGCACACGGTTGGTATGATCAACAACAAAGCAGAGCGGAGAAGCTTTCTTCTCTCACCTCATCTCCTCTCCGCTCTGCTTTTCTTCTGCTTCCGTAGCCCAAGCGGATAGAGCAATGCTTTCCTAAAGCAATGGTTGCTGGTTCGAATCCAGTCGGAAGCACGTGTCGTCCTGTTAGCTCAGTCGGTTAGAGCGATGGCCTCATAAGCCGTTGGTCGCCGGTTCAATCCCGGCACGGGACACGTTTGCGAATGTAGGACAATGGTCAGTCCCTCTGTCTTCCAAACAGAATATGCGGGTTCGATTCCCGTCGTTCGCTCCATTAAAAAAGAAGGGAGAAGGATGATTTGGTCTGATATTGATGCCGGCAACTATTTGTTGGTACTCATTGCTGTGATTTTGGTGGTTTTCGTATTCGGCTTGGTAGTTCGGATTAACGAAACCGCCAAACGGAACGCGAAGCTGAAGAGTCTCCGAAAAATCGTGGATGAATCATCGTTCGTCAGTATCGAAGATTTTCTGGCATTGAAGGATTCTTTCCCCCAAATCAAAGATTGGAAGAAGAAAACCTCATTCGTCGGTTGTTACATCATTCACAACATTACGAAAGACATATGCTATGTCGGTGAATCCAAGCATGTGCCGCAACGAATCTATGATCATTTCCACGGAAGCGGGAACGGCGATGTTTACGCCGATTATAAGAACGGGGATCAGTTTGAGATCAAGATGATCGACTTGGTGGACTCCGGCTACCACAACCTGTATAACCTTGAAGCTGATTTGATCGAATCCAACAAGGCATACAAGAACGGGTATAATCGGCTTCCCCGCAGCTACTGATTCTCCTAGCTTGCCGTCGTAGCTCAGTTGGCAGAGCAGCCGCCTTGTAAGCGGCCGGTCACCGGTTCGAATCCGGTCGACGGCTCTTGATTCCTTATTCAAAGCCTCTTTCTGGGTCTTGGTTCTTAAACTCGAATCAGGACTTGGAAAGGGGCTTTTCTATTATGACGAATCAGCAGCTTGCGGAGATCGCACGTCAACGGCATCGTGACCAGTATGGTCGGTTTATGGATGAGAATGGTGCGTTGATCGTCAGCGGTCAACAGTTGGCCCAATATGTGAACCGTGATGATAGTGAACGGTCGGAAGGGATGCTGTCCGGTAAAGAGAAGGAATCATACGTCCGCCAGCTTGCCGCTGAACGCGGTCGCAAGTGGGGGATGAACGAGCAGGAAAGCCAACAGTTCGCCGACATCATGGCATCCTGCAACAATTACGTCCGCCTATCCGACGGGCGAACCGTGGAACTGTTATTCCAGCCGCCGGTAGTCTACTACCAGTCTGATTCGGATACAAGCCGGGAAGCTCACGACCGGTTCATGCGGGAGAACCTGAAGCATCGTCGGAACCTGAACGTGGACGCTTGGGAGAATCTTGGAAATGATGCCGGACGACCATACCTGACCAAGTTCAACCAGACGGCGGCAGATGATGACCCCGCCCGAATCCTCAACTATGGGAGCCGGGATGAAAACGAGCCGGATCGTCGGTATTTGACGGATGAGGATATGCTTCGTCTCAGCGATGCCGAACAGTTAAGCCGCCAACAATACGTCACGTTCTTGGAAACCCAATGGGCTGAACATACGACAGGAAAGCATCACGAGATCACGGATGACCGACCGCAATTGGAAGAAAATCCTGCTCCGCAAGAACATCCGCTCTCGGAACGGCAAACAGTGGACGAGAGCCGTCCTTCAGCCGATAAAGAGGTTGACGATTCCATCTATCTCGCCAGCGAAGCATTGCAAAACAGCGAGGATACCGACCAACCCGATGCCCCTGACGATCATAGTGAAACCGTTCCCGATGAGGGGAGTCAGGAGGATCAGCCGGATGTTTACACGACAATGGGCTACGATCCGGAACATTTGCCATCCGTAAAGAGAAACGGAACCGCTCGCAAGCATTCCAATGACCGGTTCGCTACAACGAATGGCAATGATTGGAAGCCTTCGCTATCCTTTGATAATCGCAGTCATCGCTCAGGCAGAATCATGGTCAAAGCACTCTCCTGCTTTATCAAATTCGTTTGGAGAATCTGACAGTTCGAGTACCATGCAGCCTACCGTTTCTGTCTTGTCTGAAATCTGCCGCATTATCGTGACGCAAGCATTCGCCGGTAGAAATCCTGCGGTTTGTGCCTCGCGCCGAACCCTTTGACTGCGATTCCGTCGATGGTGATCCGATAGACGATTCGCATGTCCGCTTTCTCACGTTGTCCTTTGCGATGCTGGAAGTGATAGGAGTCCCAACCTTTTAGCCGGTACAGCAATGGAGTCCCACTGACTTGCTTGTTGATCAACTGTTCCAACGCTTTGCTGACCGCAAGCACCGCCGATTGAAAATCCTCTTCGTCTGGCCATGCTTGGGCGAGGAGGACGACATCATCAACCAGATCGTCAGCATTCATCGCTAACCCATCGATTTGGCTGATGATGCGGATCGCGTCGATGATCTGCTGTTCGGAGATCACTGCTGACTCTCACCGTCCTTGAGAATACCGAGCAGTTGTTTCTTACGATTCTCGAAACTTGCGATCGCAGTATTTTCCAACGCCTGACCGGATTGGAGTGTAGTCCGGTTCTTTCTTGCATCGAACAATTCCTGGGCGGAAAGAGTCTCCAGTTCCGCTTCAGATCGGTCGAGTTCATCCAACAGTTCTTTCATCGCGTCAGCGGACAGGATAAACGCCATCGTGTCTGAACGGTCGACGAGTTCCAGAATGCCTTTGTCGGAGAGTTCCTGACGCCACTTGTTGCCGCGACTGAGATCGGTGAGAGTGATCCGGGAGCCCTTTTGAGCGGCGACTTGGAGCGCGTCGGCTCTTTCTTTGACTGTGAGTGCCATCGGTGCCTCCTTGTTGGACTTCTTACATTTTACTACACAAAACAATCTGAACTTAGTGTGTATTTTTTGCAAAACTCTAAAAAAACTCTAAAACCTGCTATCAAACGATCGATAGAAAAATGGGTCGGTTCACAGAGAAAAATGCGAACCGACCCATTCATTCAGGATTGCCGTCTAACAGCGTTTCAGCACGAACACAGCAACGGCAAGACTGGTCAAGGCAATGGCGCTGAAAGCGGCGAGAGTGATTGCCGAGCCGGTTTCAACGAGTTTTCTGCTGACTGTTTCTTCTTTTCGAGAGTCGGAGTCAGTCGGCTTGTTTGACTTGTGGTTTTCGTTCGGACTTGCCGGCTCCTGATTTGGATCATTCGTTTCGGTCTTGGAATCATCCGGCGTGGGTTTATTGTCTGGTTTATTCTCCGGCTGGTTTTCTTCCGGAGTAGTTGGCTGCTGATCATCATCCGGTTCGATTGGAGTTTTCTCCCATTGGGCGTCCAGTTCGATGATCGTGTCAGCGGTCGCGGTGAGGTTTCGTACGGTTGTCTCGTTCTTGTACAGGGTGCTGTTTGTGGTCTTCCAGCCGGTGAACGTGTAACCATCCCGCGTGAAGACATTGGCCGGGAGTTGAAGCTCCTTGTCGTAGGTGGCGGTGAGATCATCCATGCTGCCGGTCGCATTATCTGCGTTCTTGTTGAACCGGATCATGTAGCTGATCGGCGTCCATTGGGCGGTGAGCGTCAGATCGTCGGTGACGGTGATCTCGGCACCGGACTGGAGCATGGTGTTGTCACTGGTCTTCCAGCCGGTGAACGTGTAGCCGACGCGCTGGAACGCGTTGGACGGGATCATCAGTTTCCCACCATAGGTGCCGGTGATCGGCGTCATACTGCCGGTCGTATCCTTCACACCGGGATCGAAGCTCACCTTGTACTGGTTTGCCTCCCATATGGCGGTGAAGGTGAGCGAACCGGTGACGGTGACCTGTTCGCCCGGCTTGTGGATGTTGCCGGTCATATCCTTCCACCCGGTGAACGTGTGCCCGGTGAGCGTATACCCGTTGTCGGGCAGAGTGATGGTCTTCCCGTAGGTTGTGGTGATGCTGGCGGTGTCTCCGGTCGCCTTATCCGAACCGTTCTCGAACTTGACCGTGTACTCGTCGGCCTTCCACTGGGCGGTGAACGTCATGCCGGTGGTGACGGTGATCTTGTCGCCCGGTTGACGAATGGTTCCGGCCGTATCCTTCCATCCAGTGAACGAGTATCCGGTTCGTGCATACTTGTTGTCCGGCAGGGTGACGGTTTGACCGTGTTCGACATTGACCGGGGTGACGGTGCCGGTGGTCTTGTCCGCTCCCGGCTCGAACTTGACCGTATACTCGTTGATCTTCCACACGGCGGTCAACGTCAGATCATTGGTGACCTTGATCCTGCTGTCCGGCAGATGGGTTTTTCCAGTCTGATCCTTCCATCCGGCGAACGTGTACCCTTCGAGCCGATACTGGTTGGCGGGGATGGTGATCGTGGTCCCATAATCCACGGTCTGATCAGTCATACTGCCGGTCGCGTTTCCATTGCCCTTGTCGAAGCGAATGGTGTGCCGGTTCGCCTTCCACACGGCGGTGAGCGTGACCGTATCGTCCGCCTTGTCGGTGAGCGCATCATGCTCGCCCGGCTGGATGATCCGACCATCCGCCAGCCTCCACCCGGCGAACGAATAGCCGGTACGGGTGAACGAAGCGTCCGGAATGGTGGATTTTCCGTCCAGGTTCGCGGTGACATCACTCATGCTGCCGGTGCCGCCATTGCTGTCGAACCGGATGATGTACGTGTTTTTCGCCCATTGGGCGGTGAGCATGATGTTCTTACCGGTCGGACTAATCACGTCACCGGGCTGATATCCATTGGTGGGTTGGCTGTTCCATCCGTCGATGCTCCAGCCGACCGGCTTCTTTCCCGAAAGCGTGTACTTGATGTCGGGGATGGTGACGGTCACGTCTTGGTACATTTGGGTGATCGGCATGCTGCCCATAACGTTGCCCGCACCCGGGTCGAAGGAAAGCAGGCCAGCTTCGGTGGCCGTCGGAGCTTTCACGGTTTCGACCTTCAGCGACTTGATCGGGAACGACCCGTATCCGTTGACCCAGTTCACCTTCGACGTGTACACGTGACTCGTGCCGGTCAGATTCTCACCCTCATACAGGGTGATCTTCAACCCGGCCGGCACGTTGAGACTGCTGACCTTCTCGTAGATTTTGCCGAGCTGTCCGGCTCCGTTGTAGGTACCGACGTTGAACATGACCTTGTTGCCGACCCCGTAGTCGGGACCGTAAATCTGATCATGAACAGCAACCTGACGACTGTCCGTGAACGTGGCCGAACCGATCCGACTGGGGAGCCTGCCGGCCTTGTAGGCGATCGCCCTGACCGTGAGCGGACTCGACGTAATCGGAATACTGCCGCCCGTGTAACGGATGCCATTGTCGACCGATGGCTCGCTCCCGTCCAACGTATAGTAAATGTCCGAATTGATGTTCTGATCAGTGATCGCAAACGCCAAACTCCCATCATCAGCCTTCACCCCATGAACGATCGGACGCAGCGCGGCGCTCGCGGACTTGCCGTCCGTGGGGGAGAGGGTGAATTGGAGGCTGCCGCCCGTCCAGTCCAACGTGTCCACGTGAACGGTTTTCGGAGTCGTCGTATACCCGTCGAGCAGGATCGTGATCGTGGATGGCGGAAGGTTCTTCAACGTGGCCTTCCCGTAAGAGAGTTTCACATCATACGGTTGCTTGCGCGTATCATCCGGCGTGACCCGTACGGTCGTCTTGTCCACATTGCTCTTGTCGGTGGCGGCGACCTGAATGTTCACGTCCGCCGTGGTCTTCACCGTAGCGGCGGGGGATGGGTTGATTCGACTGTCGTATGCGACGACCGTATACTCGGGCAGTTGCTTCGGCGTATCGACGGTAAACGTGCCATCGATCGACCATGCGATCTCCTTGCCGTCCTTCAGCAGCATGTATCCGGAAACGGTGGCTGCTTCCTTGGAACCGGACGGATAGGCGGCTTTGACGGTAAGATTGCCGTCTGTGTTTCGGCTGGTGGTGAGTGACGGCGCTGAGGTCTTCTTGTCGAACAGACTGGCTCCGTTGATTTCCTTCACGTCGGCGTCGATCGAATACAGTTCGACCCGGTTCGAAAGCTTCGGATATTTGGAGGTGTACTCCTTGGTTGCGTCGGTGACGGTCATTCCGTACCTGCCCATGACCTCGCTCATGTCGAAGCCCAATGCGTCCGAGTAGGCGCGTGCGGCCGCGTCATACACGCCGCCGATGTTGTTGTATTTGCCGGGGTTGCGGCGCACTTGCCGGTAGACGGCTCCCAATCCACCGTATTTGTTGACCTGCTGGGCGAGTTCCCGCGTATAGCCGGAACCGTTGCCGTAATCGTAGTTCGAGTAGTCGTATTGGTCGAACCAGTGGAGCGTGTTGAATCGGGCGGTCACGTCATACCAAATGTCACCCCACTTGGATTCGACGTTCGGGTTCGAGAGCCGGTCGTTCACGTACTGGGTGAGCTGCTTCTGCGCCGTCAGGACGCCTGTATGGTAGACGCCGGTCGCAAACTTCGACCCGTCGACCATCTTCACGAGGCCAGCATTCCGCCGACCCCACATGCTGATGAGATTGTTCGTCTCCTCGGCACGGGTCAACGGCGCAATATCCAGCATGTGCCCGAACTCGTGATCATTACCCCAACCGTGCGTACCATCCACGCTCGTGGCGACGCCGGGGAACACGCTCTCCGGCAGATGGTACATCGTGAACCATGCGAACATGGTCGACGGATTCGTGAGATTCTGCGTCAACTCCAATACGATCTTCATCCGGGTCGGCTGCTGTTTTACGTCCGTATCATCCGCGTCGAAGCCGAGAACCTGATCGAAGTAAGCAAGACGATCCGTCGACACCTTGTAGACATTGTTGATCCAATCGACCGCCTGCTGCTCGGTGGTGATGTCCTTCAACACGTCCACAAGTTTCGCCGCACGCAGCTCATACACCATGCGACCCACTGTGATGGCCGTCGCGTCCATGCCCAAAGCCGGGTTCGTGTTCAACTCTCCGGCCTTCGTGTCGACGCCTTTGGTCACATAGTCGCGCAACTCTTGCAAGTACTGCCAGAATGCGGCCGGATCGGCTGGATCGTACTCGTATATCGGATATCGGCCGAGCGATGGCTTGCCGTCGGAACCGTTCTCGTTTTCGACGGTGACCGTGGCCTTGTCGCCGCCGTCGTTGCGAATGTAAAGCACCTGACCGACCAGACGGTTGCTCGTATCGTATTCGATCTCGTTCACGCCCGCTTTGAGGATGCCACCGTCGACGGCGCGAACCTGCGCGTAATTGTTCTCATCCACGCGCCCCACCTGACGATGCACCCACGTGACATTCGGCCGCGCCGCATCCGTGGTCAACGTCAGTTTGAACTTGGCTTTGATGCCGGGACGAATGTAGTAGCCGGTCCAGTCCGCGTTCTCGAACTGGAAGCTCTGCTGAGTGCGGTTCTTGTCGGTGTCTTTGCTGCCGATCGTGGACAAGTTGATGGTCGTACTGGTTGTCTGCCTAGTGGAATCTGTGACGCTCGTGGTCTGCCCGGTGTCCGGTGCGGCGTTCGCCGTCGCGGCTAATCCCAGTGGCATGGCGGCTATGAGTGGAATGGTGATGAGCGTTGCTGCCGTTCGGCGCATTACGTTCCCTTCTTCTGGCTTGGATGGACTGGTTTTTAGGTTATCGAATGGTAGTGGGTGGAATGTCGCTTGGTTGGGAATCTGTATTTATACCAACATTGTGTTATAATGTGAATGTCCACATAAAAGAGCGTTGCCACCCAGGCAACACCAAAGAACAGGGAGATTCATCCCTTTTGTTGGCGCGGATACCCCGTCCGTGAGGGCGGGGAGGAAGCGCCCTACCCCTCCCCATATTTTCAATAATATGCTATAATGATACATGTTATTGAAGTCTACTGTTTGTCGGGAAGGAGCAACCATATGGCTGAGATCACGCTCACCTACAAGCTGCTCCTCCAACCCGATGCCCGACAATCCGTTCTCCTATCCCGTACGTGCGACGCGTATTTGCAGGCGTGTGATCTGGTCAGCCGGACGGCTCGCGAGCATCGGACCTTGAAACAGAAGGAACTCAACAAGCTCACCTATCGGGAAACCCGCTCCAAATACGGGTTGGGCGCTCAAATGGCCCAGTCGGCCATCATTCGCGTGATCGGCAACTATCGGACCATCAAGGAAAACCACGGGTCCCCGTGGAAAACCAAAGAGGCTCCACGCTACACGTCCGCCGGCTACGATCTCGTGTGGAACCGCGACTATTCGATCCTGTCGGACGGCCGGTTCAGCGTGAACACGTTGGACGGTCGGATCAAATTACGGGTCGACTGGTCGCATGTGCCGGAAGACCGGCGGCGTGGACGCTATGGGACGGCGCGGCTCCTGTCGCGCAACGGAAAATGGCTGTTGAACGTTCCCGTCACGTTCACCATCCCCGACGCCCAAATTCCACGCAACATCATGGGCGTAGACTTGGGCATGAGGTTCCTCGCCGTATCCTACGACTCCTATGGCGTCACATCCTTCTTCAACGGGAAGGAGGTGACACAGAAACGCGCGCAATACAAGGCGTTGCGCACCCAGTTGCAGAAACGTCAGACCCGAAGCGCGAGAAGACGGCTGCATAGCATCGGCCGGCGAGAAAACCGTTGGATGAGCGACCTGAACCATCAGGTCGCGAAGGCACTCGTCAACCAGTGCAAGCAGCCCACGCTCCTCGTATTGGAGGATCTGAAAGGCATCCGCAACACCACCGAACAGGTGAAGAGAAGCCGACGCTACGTACAGGTGTCGTGGGCGTTCTACCAGTTGCGCCAGCTGATCGAATACAAGGCCAAGCTCAACGGGCATACGGTCGTCTATATCGACCCCGCCTACACGAGCCAAGCCTGTCCGATCTGCGGGCAAGTCAGGAAGGCGAACAGGAGGAAGACCCGACACGAATACGTGTGCGCGAACTGCGGCTACCGGTCGAACGACGACCGGATCGCCGCGATGAACATACGCCAATGCGGCTACATGACCGTGTTGGATTCCATAACCGGCACGCCGATTATGGAGGGGCGCAGTCAATCGTCCCCTGATGTTCCGCCAGCATCCCCAGTAATAAGGGAGGGCAATAAAGGCAGGAGGCAACTCTCCGACAGGAGAATGCCAACCATGGTTACTGCCGGGCAGGGACAAGCCTCGACCGTAAGGTCGAGGTAGTTGACCATGAGCACTCGCAGCGGAATCGCAATCAAAAACCAGAACGGCACCTACAGTTGGATTTACTGCCACTACGACGGTTATCTGGAAGGCGTCGGCCAAACACTCCTCGACCACTACCAGAATCGGCAGCAGATCGAATCGCTCATGAGCCTCGGCGATATCTCTTGGCTGGGAGAGGTTCCCGAAGATCCCGGATTCATTTGGGACGCAAAGCGAAACCTGTTCCCGCGCAAGAATGAGACGCCGAGAGGATATCATGAGCGTTACGATAAGGAGTTCGGGAAGTGGGAGCATTGGACGCTATCGTATAGGTCTCGCGGCGAGTTTCTTCCGGCGCAGACCGTCAACTCCTATGCTGAGCTTTCGTATGTTCAAGCGTTCGGATCAGGCGTTCCTGTATGTTTGGGATGAGAAGAACGGTTGGCGCGTCAAGGATCATGATCGTCGTATCACGAAGGTTGCCGATCGTCTCGCCTAAGCGGCTGTAGTTTTTGTCACGGTTGATGGGTTGTCCGCCAGTCCACCCACCGTGTTATATTGAAAAAGTCCACATAAAAAAGATCGTGACAGTCCCCAAACCCCACAAAACAGGAACCAGACTGTCACAAAGGAGGCAAAACATCATGACCACCGAACTCATCACCCACGCCAAAACCCGCGTCATCCAAATGGGCTTCCCCAAACTCTACGAAGCCTTAGCATTCAAGGAAAACAAGGACGAGGCCAAGACCGACAACAAGGACAATAAGGTCAACGACAAGGACAATAAGACCGAAAAGACCAGTGGCGGCAGCGGCCGATCCTACGGTTTTCCCGTTCTACTCGACAAAGACAATCCCGAGCATATGCAGACCGTTGAAATCCTCAAAAAGCTCAGCAAAAACGCGCAGAAAAAGGCCATCAACTCTAGGCTATGGGGCAAGAAGGATCGACTTGCGGCGCACGACGGACTCAAGGACGTTGACGAAGACGAAATCCTCGACGGCGACAAGACCGTACTCATGGTCGACAAGTATCCGAACCGAGCCAACCATTATTACGTTAACTTCAACCGTAGCGAGAAGAAAGGTCGCCCTGGCATTCGTTATATCGATGAAACCGGTCAGCTACGAGAACTTCCCAAGCCAAGGCTTGATGCTGCTGAAGTACTGAAAGCCGCGGAAGATGAGCTGGAAGATGCACGTATTGAAGCCGATGAGGCAGACGAAACAGAGCGGGAAGATGCGGAGAATCGTGTTCTCGCCGCCGAAAAGAATCTCGAGGAAGCCAAGGCATACAATGCCGAAGCTAAGAAAATCAAGGCTTTTTGGGATGAACTCGTATACCCCGGACAGAATGTGCAGGCGTCCGTCACGGTTAGCGCTTGGAAAAGCCCGAACGGCGGCAGCGGAATCAGCTATCGACTGGATAATCTCACCATTGTCGGCGGTGGCACTCGCAGCGGCGGTTTCACCTACGATGAGGACTTCACCGACGATGATATCTCGGCTCTGATCGCTTGGCGCGACAATCATCTGAATGCGAAATCGTCCCCGTCTGACGCTGAAGCTGCATTGCTGGCCGAAGATGATGATGAGGATATTGATATCGATGTGGATGAGGCTACTGGTGAAGTGGCCTCCAAGCCGCGTCGCAAGGCTAAGCCTGTCGTTATGGACGAGGATGAAGACGAGGAAGAGGAACCGCGTCCGCGTAAGCGTGCGATTACTCGTCGTCGTAAGCCCGTCGAGGATGTTGACGACACTGATGACGAGGATGAAGAGGCTCGCCCGGTCAAGCGTTCTACCACCCGTCGTCGTAAGCAGGTGGAGGTCGAAGACGATTACGACGATGATGAGGATGTGGACGAGGAGTTCCAGCCGCGTCGCCGTCGCAAGGCGAGTGAGGATGATCTGTTCTGATCTTCTGATCAGTTAACAGTTTGGGGGATACGGTTTTGATTGACGTATCCCCCATTTTTGTTTCCCGGAGCCGTTGATCGCCTCGCTTGGTTAACGGTTTTTCTTGGACAGAAAATACTCCTTGCACATGATCTGATACAACGCTTGCTCCTGTTTCGCGTCAGCTAACGCGCGATGCTCTTCGACTTCGCCCACATGGTAGCGTTTGATCAGATCGGCAACCCGGTGGTGTCGGATTTCCGGGTGGATGCTGCGACTCATTTCCAACGTGTCAAGGAACGGGTGATCGAACTGCGGCCGGTTGGGCCATGTTTCCGTGGTGGCATAGTCGAGGAATTTAAGGTCGAAGGTCGCGTTGTGTGCGAGGATCGGGGTATCGAAGCCTAGCCATTTCTCGAAGTCTTTCATGGTTGGGCCAACGGTTGGCTGGTCGAGTATGTCGGCGGTGGTGATGCCGGTGAGTTGCGTGATGTGCGCTGGTACCGGCATGAGTGGGTTGATGAGTTGGCTGTAGGTGTCGATGATCCGGCCTTTTTGGACTTTGACTGCGCCGATTTCGATGAGTCGTGCGCCTTTATATGGGTCGATGCCGGTGGTTTCGGTGTCGAGCACGACGTAGTCGATGAGCGGTGCGTCGAGTGGTGGGATTCGGCGTGGGTCGGTGCTTTGGTATTTGTCCCAGTAGTTCATGTTGGTGCTCGGTTTCCTAATGTTTATGTGGATAGTTTCAGTTTAACACATAGGATAGTGTTCGGACGGTTTCGCTGTTTTCCGCTTTTTGGGGATTGTTTGGGTTGGGTCTGTGCTTTGAGATGTCCTCTCTCGTGTTATACTGAATACGTCCACATAAAAGAGTGGTGTTACACAACAACACCCAAACAAGGAGAACCATAATGACCACCAACACGCTCCCCAAGCTCACCCAAGCCCAGTGGAAAACCCTCATCGAATACGCCGACATCAACCAAACCATCCCGTTCCCCACACGAAACACGCTCAACGCGTTCATTCGACAGGGACTCGTGGAAGCTGGCGGTTGGATCAACGGCAAGTTCACCGACAAAGCCCGTCAGATCCTCGAACAGGTCGAAACTACCGCCCGTAACAAGGGCAAGCTGCCCAAAGCGGTGCGCATGACCCTTGCTGTGGAAAAACCGCTCCTCGTCATCGATGACAGCGATGGAGAAGTGCAGTTGACGGCCATCAGCCATATTCTCCGAGTTGATGATGATCTTATGAGCCGTTTCGCCGTTGACCCACGTGAAAACGTGCGTATACGTATGGCGAAGATCGCCACCAACGAACAGACGCGATTTTTCGACAACGAGCACTCAGTAGACGTGCTGTACGCATTAGGCAGCGCGCACTATCCGTGGCTCCAGAAACAGGCGGAAAGATTCATCGAGTCCAATGATTCCCGACTGCATCGACTCCTCATCAACAATGATGTACTGACTCGGGAACAGTTGAACCGAGTTATCGACAAGCATCTTGTCGACCTTCTGATCGTAGGCAAATTCTACGACTTCAACGAGGAACGATACCCGGAACGACTAAAGCTCACCGATCAAGAACTCACGAAGATCCTTCATGATGGCACCGGAGACGCGCAATCCTTCCTTCTCAGCCGTAGCTTCGCCAGTCAACGGTTGCAAAATCTTATCGACGATAAAATGGTCGACCATTGGTGCGAGAACGGTGATTCGCAGATTCTGGAAGCGTTGATTCGTCGTACCAGTTCAAATGAGAAGCTGACTCCGGAACGTATCAGCATGATCGTCAACCGTCATATCGTGGACGGGATTCTGATCCAGTACCTGTGGCTTGAACTGTCCAACAAGCAGATTGAGTCGATGATCCGTCACGCGATCGAAACCAACGATACGGACACTCTGGAACAGGCCGGAAACATGCGCCGCCCATTCACGCACACGATGATCCGCCTTCTGTCCGGTAAGTCTCGAATCTTCGACAATCGAATGCAACAGTTCGCAGACAATGTGAACGAACTGTTCGCAACCCCGGTCGCTGACATGGCATCGATCATCAACTCGTACGTCAAGGAGAACTGACGATTTGGTTCTGATGTCATTCCCTCACTTAAACGTTTTTACTGCCTGAAGTGGGGGGGTGGCATCAGAACCAACTGTTTTCCCAAGTCCGAGTAACCTCTTTTATTAGTTAATCTGGATTTAAACACATATTGGAGAATCTATGACAATCGAAGCAATCCAACTCGAAAGCACCAAGCATTATCGGATAATGCGGAAGCTCAACGCAAACAACGCTCTCGTCACCTATCTCGTCGTCGGATACCGTCAGGCGAACGATCCGATCGTCTGGCCTCCAGATGTAACGGTTCATGTGGTCGACCGTCCGTCGGGTCGAGTCAACATTGCGATACGTGAGATCGGTCGACCTGTCGGATTGCTGAGTGTCGACCGGTATGCTGCGATTGTTGACTATGAGTTGCGAATCCGTGTCGAATTGCAGCAGATCGTTGCAATCATTGGGCGTGATCTGCGTTCACTGTCGACCGGACAAACGGAGCCGGTCAATGCCCATAATTCCGTGAACAGTGAGCAAGGCTGATAATGGCCGGTAATCCATTAGCTTTCGGCCCGAACCGTCTAATCGCTCTCGCATCCACTCCAGCCGCCGAACCGGACATTGCTCTTGTGGATCATGCCGCACACAAGTATCGGTACGGTCTCGACTATCGGGAAGTACTGGAAGGCGAACAAGACAGTCTCATGGCAACGCCGTTAATGTCGTTCCGGCATCGCTTGACAACCGAAGAGGATGTAATCGGACTCCAACTCGCCTACCATACAGTGCAGCAACGGTTCTCCCGACGTACACCGTCCAGTCGGAGACTGGAAATGATCAACCAGCACACACACAAGGACAAAACCGGTGCGATCTGCGCGTATATCAATGGTCTCGTCACCGATTACGCGCTCACACCTGACGGGAAACTGGGGCGTATCTGCCTGACTTCACCCGGCATCACGGATAATCCGTTCTATCCGAACGTGAAGCATCCGTTCGACTCGCACTTATGGCTTCGTGCCGACCTGCTGGATGTGATGGGCGATTACGCGGACCCCGCCGATCCGAATCCAGAAATCCACAATCAGACTGACGATCATTCCGGTTGCCTGTACATTGGTGACCTGTTGGTGATCGCCGCCCGTATCAACTCCTACCGGTCGCACGGGCGACGCAAGCTCGGCGTAGGAGAGTGGACCCCATTGGGCCGATCCTTGCAATACGGTTTCACCGGTGTAGACAACCGCACGAAAGTCAAAGCGGTGCCGATGCATTTGATCAAGCACATGCGCGTGCTCAAACTCACGAAGGATGGTACGCCATTGTGGGCTGACGCGCACATGTTGGAACGTGAGATTGCTCGATGGAAGAAACAGTTTCCGGATTCGGCGGATGAGATGCGCGTGACCGTGACGATCCACTAGTTTTTCTCTTGGTTTTCCAGTTCAAGTCAGGTTGCCTGTGATCGTTTGGATAGTTTGGAAAAAACAGAATTTTCGTTTGGAATTTTCCAAACCTCGATCACAAAGGAACCATCATGGACGAGGAACAACCTTGGGTACAAGTCAAAAAAGACGACACACCCATCGAACAAATGACCATCATGCCCGGCCTAGAACCAACCACACGAGAAAAAACACGCAACCGGAAACTCAGCGCATGGTTCCCAACCGTGGAAAGCATCAGCCGTGTCACCGTCGAACAGTTCCGCGTCCTCACCGGTTGGAGTAAGGATCGCGCGTACGCATTGCAGGAGGAAACGTTAAAGTCCTACGGTGTGACGTTCACTCCACTGTCAAAATGCGAGTTCATGCGCTTAGGTATCATCCGCCCATCATTGCGCGTGAACCTGTACCGGTTGAACCTGTACACGGTTCGACAGTTGGAAGCGTTATCGTTGAACGAACTGTTGGATATGATCGGCAATAATCCGAAAGTGCGGATCAGTGCCGTTGGTATTGCGGCGATCGAAAACGCCATGTACTCGAAGCGGAAGCATTGGCGTGAGGAACCGTTGGACGGATACAATCTTTGGCTGTTGCGTAATCGTAAGGATGGTACGGCGATTCCCAGTGCGGGTGTGAACTCGCATGATTTGGAGACGGGCTTGCCGTTGTTGGATGACGAGCAGTGTCGAGAAGTGCGGAAACGGTTGTTGTTGGATCGTCGTGGGCAATTGTTGGAGAAGCTTGATTTGATTGACGAGGAGTTGGTGAGGTTGGCTCCGGGTATTGAATTGGAGTTTCGGCATTGCCGCAAGGACGCGGAAGCGGAAGACAAGTAGCAACAAAAATGGGGAACGTCAACAAGTGGCGTTCCCCATTTGGTTCAGCGCGTTAGCTCATCTTGATGAGCTGGAACACGCTCCAGACGAGCATGTTCTCACGCATGAGGTCGATCGTCTTACGCACCCACCAGTTTTCGATCAGATCAACCTGCGGAGTCTGCGGGTTAACGCAAGCGTGTGCGATCTGCGAGGTGATCAACTCCGGCAGATTCTTGAGCGGCTTGTACAAGAGTCGAGTCTGGATACGTGCCGCAAACTTCGGGTAGGCGACCATCGGAGTGTTGAGCGGCGTTTCTTCGATCAGAATCGTACCGGGAACATAGGCACGTTCGTCGTTGCTCAACGGGCACGCGATCACACTGTCGTCGTCGTACACGTGAAGGATCAGAACGTACTCGTTGTAGTCGTCAGTCACATCACTGTCCGGCTGGGAGGCAAGCCAGATATCGCCGCGCTGTGGGCCGTTGATCTTCTGGCGTGCGATGCGCTCGGGGGAGTCGAGGTCGTCACCGGTCGGCTGGATGAGGATGAGGTTGTTGTTCATCGGATTGCTCCTTTGGTCGTGGGATATCAGTTGGTTGATATCCGCTTTATGTGGACATTTGGAATAACCGGACAGTTTTGTTCGACTGTCATGTTCGGCGTGTCGTGCAGATTGGGGTGCTCGGCAATAAATATGTTATACTGAATATGTCCACATAAAAGAGTGTTGCGGTACTACAACACAACAAACAAGGAGAACCAACATGAACATCATCGTCCCCGAATACATTGACTGCGAGCGCAAGAGTTGCAACGACAATCCCGGTACCATGTACTACCTCAAAGACAAGCTCGATGAATCACTTGCGCGTAAGTATCGGCATCATGCGATCGTGCATACCGGGATCACAACGTATAAGTATGCGCCGGAGCAGAAGTTCGACTTCATTTGGGTGTCCGATAAAGCGAAGAAGAGTGTTCGGTATGCGTGAGGTTTGATTGGGTGAGTGATTCTTTTCGATCGTCTTATCTTCGTTTGGTTTTTGTTTCGATTGATCATCAAAGGAAAGGAAAATAATCATGAGTGATTATCGTCAGCGTGCGGAAGCGCTTCTTCGGCAGGTGGAAGCATATTTGCAGGGGATACCGGATCAGTCTCTTCGTGTTCAGGTTGCGCAAGTGTATGCGACGTTGGAGTTGGCTGAGCAGACTCGTTTGCAGACGTTGTTGTTCTGTCGTCAGTTCGGTGATATCAGTGATTCGGCAATGAGCATCAGACATGCGGTTGATGAGTCGCAGAATCTTGGCGTTGATTGCATGGAAGCGCTCACCGATGATGATCTGAAGACGCTCGGCATCAACAAGGATACGGAACACTTCGGATGACGAACAGTCACCTGCTGTCACAGTTGGCTGAGTCAATTACCGTTGCTCAGCTTGTGAATCTGCTACGGGATGGGGATGGCGTGGTAGATGATTTTGTCTGCTGCGCCAACCCGACCCGTGAGCAGATCGATTTGATCATTCCCCTGCTGTCGGAGAATCCGAAAGCCTTTCGCTCTGATCCGGCGACCGTCGCCTATCATCTGATCGCATCCAAACAATGCACGGTCAGCCAGTTGAAACAGTTGATCGGCTGGTGCGATCATATCGGCACGTGGCAACTGTTGGTCGAACAGTATCCCGGTGGTGAGCCGGAGGTTTGTCGTATCGCCGGCGAATGGTTGAGCGTTCGATATGCGAAAGAGATTCCGGAATCTCTCATGATCGAATGGGCGAACCGGACCGTCAGAGATGATGACAGGTTCGCCGCTCGTCAGATGATGTACCGTCATGATGTGCCAGAACAGGCGGTCAACATGTTCGCGCGGAAAGGATGGAAGCGCCATGAGTGGTGAACGACAGGTTGAAGTGTTGTTGGAAACGTTGCTTGCTGATATCGACGCGGACAATAGGCCAACCGTTGAGCAGGTTGCTCTTGCTGCTCGGATCATCGACCGGAATACTGACGGTCGTGTGACCGTGCCGGAATGGTTCGACGTGTCCGCGAACGCGATTCGCGTACCGGTGTCGAAGCTGATCGAACATGTCGCGCAAACTCGCATGGACTCCACCATGATAGGGAACAATGCTGGTTCGTCTCATAGGCGTGACCATTGGTTTGCGTTACGATTCTGGACCGACTGGCAGAACATCGAACACCGGTTGACGTCGATCATTCATGCGGTGGACGGTACGACGAGTTGCGTGGTTGATAAGGCTCGTTTCCTCATGAACACTCGTTACAATGAACTCACCGGACACTCGTTCACCGGGTTCGATCGGACGGAAGAATCGTATTGGATTCCCGTGCATGGTGAGTGGGGTGAGTGGCGGCGGATCGTTGACCAGTGCGTGATCGACAAGTGGGATATGACGGTTGCGATGATCATTCTTCGTCTCACCGCTGATGCCATGAGTGATCGACAGGATGTTGAATCATGCGATTGATCGTCAACAGTGGGGGACAGGCCGGCGTGGATCGCGGCGCATTATTGGCGGCGTTGGATGCGCACGTCGAGTATTCGGGTTGGGTGCCGAAAGGCGGCAGGTGCGAGGATCGTGTCATGCTGCTCGCTGGGTTCCCCGAGTTGAAAGAGACGGAAAGTAGTGAGTATCCGAAGCGTACCGAGTTGAACGTACGTGACACGGATGCGACGATCATCGTCACGCCGAACGGTCGTTTGGATTCGCCCGGCAGTAGGTTGACCGGCCGATGGTGTGAACGATTGGGCAAACCGTATCGGGTTTGTATCCCGTCCCGGTTGGCGGATTGTCTGCTTGTCTTGTTGCGTAACTGGCATCAGCCGGTGTTGCGTGTGAACATTGCGGGAACTCGTGAGAGTCGCTGTCCGGGATTGCAGATGACTGTGTATCACGCGGTGTTGGATACGTTGACTCAGGCTCGACGGCTTGGATTATTGGAATGGCATGCCGAGTCCGTTGAACAGTCGCCTGTTCCGAAGGTAGGCGAGGGGAATGTGGTTGACAGCGACCCTACTAACGGGGGTACTGTGGATCAGCCGACGTTGTTCTGACCGCCCATATTCCGGGATATCGTTTCGGAAAGTACCCTATTTCACGTTTCAAGACTGGAATAGAGTATGAGTGATTGTGCTTGTGATTTTGTCTGATTGATTAGCTGAGTTTAAGAGTGTCTGGTTAGTCCTGTTTGAGGACGGTTAGATGAATGATGCTGCGCCGATAGCGGCTCGCCTCATATGACTATTAGGTTCAGACAGTACATCATATGGGATGACTGCCTGAAGGACTATTAGCACTAGTGGTAAGTGCTGCTTGTGTTCGATGTTGCTGTTGCTGTCGTGTGGGTGGTTGAGTGAGTTGACTATTAGGTCCTGCTGTTCCAGCGTTGTTAGGTTGGTTGGTGATGTTGCGTTGCGTGGGTGGTTGCGTTGGGCTGACTGTTAGGTGTGCGTGGTTGCGTGTGCTGAGACTGTTACGAAAGATGGTTTGTATTGTTGCGTGAGTGCGTGTTGGGATTGTGTTGTAGCTTGCTGATGTGGTTAACTGCTAGTTCTTGTTAGATGAAGAGTGCCGATGTTTCTGGGTTGACGAGTTGAGTTGATCAGAGAGATTAGATTCAGTTTATTGTTTGTTCGGGTTGGTTTTCTTTGGTCCTTTCTTTTCGCTGATGAGCTTGTTGTCATGTTCTTCTCTTTTTGGCTTTCTGGTTTTTCTTGCTTCTTCTTTTTGATTGAGCTTACCGTTGACTGATCTTCGAGAATTGATTTTAGAGATTGAGATTTGCTTTCTTCACTGTTGAATTGGGGGAACGCTTTCCCATGAGACCAACCGCGCCGGGCCGGCCGCACGAGTGAACAACAGTGGCGGTCAGACATACGCGGTCATGAAAACCGGCGTAGGATCATCCACATCACGTTCACGGGGAGGAACATTATGACTGGTAAAACCGTCAAGATCATCGACGAACAACTCACCGTCCCGCAATACCATTTGCTTCGCCAGTTGGTCGGCGGTACCACTATGATTCGCCCGCGTGAACAGCGAACCGCGCAAGTGCTGGAACGGAAACGACTCGCCTACAAGATCACCGACACCGAGTACGAGCCGACCTATAGTGCGGAAATGTGGCTTGCGGTTCACCTGATCAAAGACAATGAGGTCGTCTCCTGTTCTAAGCGTGAGCGGATCAGCATGACCACGGTCAAACATGACTACGGTTTCACCGACAAGATGATCCGGGAACTGTTGCCCGGTCCGATGCTCGCCACGAACCCGCATTACCGGTCGTCCGCGCCGATGAAACTCTGGTTCCGTGACGAAGTGGAAGAGATCAGCCGACTGCCGCAGGTGCGTGAACAGGTCGACAAAAACCAGTCGCGTCGTGACAAGAGAGCCGCCACGCAACTACGCAAACAGCAGGAAGCGTTGGCTGCTTTCAACCGGATGATCGACGAGCATATCCAGCAGGTGCATGTCGACAACAGTGAACCGTATGAGCGGATCAGCGAACAGGTTCTCGCATGGAAGCAGGAAACGTATAAGCTGCGCGGCCAGTGGGATCATGATGCGGCACACGAATCCACGTACAACCAGCAGCGGTGGATCATCACCTACATTCGCCGACACCTGACCGAGTACGATCACCAGCTCTGGAACAATGACGACAGCGAACCCCGATCCAGTTACAACCGATACCGGAACGGCGTACTCGACATGATCGCAGCAGCATACCCGCAGCTCACGGACAGCGTGCACCGCCTCCAGCACGGCGACAGCGGGATCACGGACACTGATCCGCAGTCGGAAAACCAGCAAGCAAAACAACAATGGCAAAACCAAGTCGACCAGTTGCGTGAACAAATCACCCAATTGGAGCAGCCAGTCGAAATGCAACGATCGAAACCACATCCGATGACGGTAGGGGAGTTGTGCTCCCGTCTCGGCGTGCATGACGGTTGGGTGAAACTGCATGAGCAGGAGATTCGCGCGGTCAACAAGCAAGGTCATCCGGTCAAGCGGAAGAAGAAACCACTGTACGATCTGGATGCCGCCGCACAGGTATTGAAGTCGGAGAACGAACGCTTGTATGACCGGTTCCAAGCGCGTGAGGATCAGGCGTTCGAACTACGCAAACAGGCGAAGCAGGAGAAACGCGATCGTAAACTGGCGGGAAAACGTGCTCAATTATCACGGTTCCTGTCGTTGGATGATCGTCGTCGTATGGCGAAGGAACTGGTGCCGGCGAGTCTGGCGGCAACCGATCCGGTCCGCTATTATGCGGGCACCCGGTGCGCGGATCGTCGGTTCATACTGCATGTTGGTCCGACGAACTCGGGCAAGACGCATGACGCGCTGGAAGCGTTGACCGCGATGCAGGGCGGCGTGTACTTGGCTCCGTTGCGTCTGCTCGCATTGGAGGTCGGAGAACAATTACGCTCCAATGGACTACCGTGTTCGATCGTCACCGGTGAGGAGCAATCCCTCGCGGACAACGCACAGTACTTCAGTGAAACGGTTGAAATGCTGGACGTGCATCGCACGTATCCGCTCGCAGTCGTGGACGAATGTCAGATGATCACGGACGTGGATCGTGGCGGCGCATGGAGTCGTGCGATCATGGCGTTGAACGCGCCCATCATCCACCTGTGCATGAGCGAGGACGCGTTGGACATCATCTGCAAGCTGATCGAACAATGCGGTGACACGTATACGATCATCCGTCATGAACGGCAGACACCGTTGACGGTTAGTGAGCCGATCGTGGAAAGCAAAGTCCATTCGGGCGACGCGTTGATCGTATTCTCCCGTCGTAAAGTGTTGGAGACGGCGATGCGACTCGAAACCCGTGGTATCAAAACGAGCGTGATCTATGGTGCGCTCCCGTGGACTGCACGTCGTGAGGAGGCGCGACGGTTCGCCGAGCATGAGAGTCAGGTGTTGGTGGCGACCGATGCGATCGGCATGGGTTTGAACCTGCCGATCCGTCGCATCGTGTTCAACGAAATCAACAAGTATGACGGTCACGAAACAAGGCCGTTAAAGTACAGTGAGATCAAACAGATCGCCGGACGCGCCGGCCGTAAGAACATGTTCGACCAAGGACTTGTCACGTCCACATTGGGTGACGGCGTGAACAAGATGCTCGCGAACGCGTTGAAAGCCCAACCGATCCCACTGTCTTTTATTCGGTTGTCGTTCCCGCGTGAACTCGGGTTGGACGAGCGCACCGATCTGAGCATGATCCTGCGGGTCTGGGCTAACGTGCAAGCCGACGATCAGTCGATGATCCGCGAAACCGTGGACGGTCCGATCAAACTCACCACTTGGATGGAAAAGAATATCGGCTATATCAGTTACCCGTTGACTCGTGAACAGTTGATTCGTCTCGCGTTCCTGCCGATCGACGCCGAGGACGAGGATCAGTTCACATTGTTCACGACCATGTTCCTCGGTTTGGATGATTACGCGCGGCACAACGATCATCCGAACCTTCCGCCATCCGGTAGGAAGAACGAATGGAATTACACGTACGATACGCTGCCTACGAGCCTGTGGGATTTGGAGAAGGCGGTCAAAACCATTGGCATCCGGTTCGCGTTCGCCAAAGCCATCGGCCTACTCAACCCGAGTATGGAGACCGTGTTCGCGCAAACCCGCACCCGGTATGAGAACGCGATCATCAAGAAGATCAGCGGCTCCAAGTCCGGGTTGATCGAACGCCGGTTCCGCTACGACTATTACGACGACGATGACGACTATGACTTCGCGTATGAAGTCAACAACTACCGCTACTAAAAAAGAAGGATGATCATGGCCGACAGTGAGAAGAAACCGAATCCGAAAGCCGTCCCCGCGCCCGATCTCGGCTACGGTCGGTGGATACTCGTCGACCAAACTACCGGCGAAATACTCGACGACGCGCAAGGATACGGATACAAGAGCGCCGCCGGCGCACACCGCGCCTATGTGTATAAGACGATGCCGAAAAAGAAGAAACAACAGCGTGAGAACATTCGCCGTCAGGTCGAACAATTCTGGGAACAGCATCATGATGCCAACGATGATCTTGATTGGGGCATGTTCGACGCGCTCAAACATCCGATTGGAGGTGACTCCGTCCTTTAGGGCGGGGTTTGTTAACTCGTTCGTTTTCCAACACGTTAGTTGGCGTATAAAGAAATCATATTCGTTCGGATCAGGAAGGCCACTGTTTTGGGTTGGAAGTTGAAGATCACCAAGGTTGAGCTTACGGGTGCGCCCGTATGGCTCGATCGTGGCGAGTGTGGGTTTCCGGAGTATTCGACTGATCCGGATCGTGTGATGCGATGGTTGTGCGGCGCATACCGGTATCGGTTCAACCAGTGCCGGTCGTTGCGCAACCGTTGGTGTTGGGATGACAAGACCTTGTTGGAACCTATCGGCCGTCAGGTGGATGATCGTGACATCACGTCCACGCGGGCCGGTGAGGCTTGGCTGGCGGGCGTACCGCAACGATTGTTGGAGACCGCCGACCGTTTGGAACAGCAGGAGTGGTTCGCGGCCGCGAAACGACGCAAGACGTTGACCGGTCAGGGCGTTGACGCTTCGATGCCTAGATTCCGCAAGAAGAAAAGCGACCTGCGTTTCAGCCTGTTCTACAACAATGGTCGGGGATTCGACTATACGTCGTTCTCCCGCAAGCATATGATCATCGTCATCGGCGGGCAGAACCCTCCACGGCATCGTGCCCTCGGCGTCAAATGGCGGTTGATCATCCATGTTCGACGGACGAAAACCATGCCCGACACGTTCACGAGCATCCACGTCAACTGGAATCACCGGACGGTAAGCCTGACCTGCCCTGTTACGAAACGAGAGCATACGAAGACCGGTAGGAGCATCGGACTCGACGCCGGGGTCACCCACACGCAGACCGACAGCGACGGCAACTTCTACGATCTGCCGACCAGTGAACTGACCCGGATCGACGAGCTGATCAAGGATGTTCAACGGCAAAGCGCACGATGCGTCACCGCATCCAAATACAAGACCGTACAGTCCTATCGGCAGCATGGCGCGTCCAAAAAATACATTCGCCTCATGAACCAGCTGCGCGGATTGTACGCGCGACGCAAACGGATCATCGAGGATTGGGAGCATAAATTGTCCCGATGTCTGGTCGACGGGAACGATCTCATCATCGTCGAAGACCTCGCCGTCAAGAACATGACGCGCAAACCCAAACCGAAACCCGATCCGGAGCATCCCGGCCAATACCTGCCTAACGGGGCGAAAGCCAAAGCCGGGTTGAACAAGGGTATTCTGACCGCATCATGGGGACGATTCCATTCCATGCTCGCCTACAAGGCGGAACATGCGGGAGTCACGTTCATGAAAGTCCCCGCCGCCTACACCAGTCAACGCTGCCACGTCTGCGGATACGTGTGCAAGGAGAACCGCGAAAGCCAAGCGGTTTTCTCTTGCAAACACTGCAAATGGTCTGGCAACGCCGACGTGAACGCGGCATTGAACATTCTCCACGACGGCAAGGAGACGTTATTAAACACTGCCGTCTCGGGCGGGACACGTCCGAAAAGGGAAACGATCCCACCCAAAGTTGACCTGACACCCCAAGGGAGTCCTGTCAACGGGATCGCAACCCTTAGAGCCTGAACCCATGAGAAACACTCATGGCAAAAGGAATCCCCGCCCTTCAAGACGGGGAGAATGTCAAGGTGAGGAATTCACCAACAAGGATGCGGAAGAAGTTCTCAAAGAACACGGCATCACGCATGATGGTCTGACCATCAGCCAACTCATGCGATACCGGTGAGTCCGCGTGCCGTGCCGTACACTTGAGAACAGCATTGACGGCAACGAAAGGCGGATCATCATGTCCACGGCCACCATCAACAAGGATGTTCAGGAGTTCATCGACAAATGGCGTGGGCATGGTGCGGAGAAACAGGAAACCCAGAAATTCTGGCTCGACCTTCTACAGGACGTGCTGCACCGTGACCATGTGACGGACGAAGTGGAGTTCGAACATCCGACCGCCGGCGGTGGTTACGTGGACGTGTTGTTTCCGGACGCACGGTTTTTGATCGAACAGAAAAGCATTGGTGTTGACTTGGATGAGCCGGAAATCCGACAAGGCATCCCCGTCACGCCGGTCGAACAGGCATTACGATACGCGCAGCAATTACCGTATTCGTTGAAACCGGCGGTGATCGGCACCTGCAATTTCGAACGGTTCCGCTTCTATGATCTCGACAAGGACCCGCTTGCGAAAGGCCAGCCGGTCGAAGAGTTCACGTTGGAACAGCTCGGCGACCATTTGGGAATCTTCCGCCAACTGTTCAGCGAACAGCATTCACGTATCGTCGCACAGGAACAGTTGAGCGTCAACGCCGGCCGTCGGGTCGCGAAACTCCATGAGGAGCTTGCCAAATGTTTCCCGAACCCGGATGACGAACAGCAGCATGCGGCGTTGGCGATGATCACCGTCCGTCTCGTGTTCTGTTTGTACGCGGAGGATGCCCGCCTGTTCCCATCTGATTCGTTCACCGAATACGTGGCTGCGACGACGGCCGACCGGTTGGGCAGTGATTTGTATGAGCTGTTCCGCACATTGGATACGCCGGTCGAGCAGCGGCGCATGTTCCTACCGGACAAGTTGAAAGCGTTCCCGTATGTGGACGGTGGACTGTTTGCCGATCTGATCGACGTGCCGCCGGTCAGTGAAGAGTTCCGTCACGCGTTGATCGACATGGGGGATAGGTTCGACTGGAGTGGAATCAGCCCGGTCATTTTCGGCTCGCTGATGGAGGAAACACTGTCGCATGATGAACGTCGCAAAGGTGGCATGCACTATACGACCGTGAAGAACATTCACCGGGTCATCGACCCGTTGTTCTTGGACGATCTGAAACAGCGATTGGCTGAAGCGGAAAACCTGCCCGTTGCCGGTGGTGCGAGAACCAAAGCGTTGACCGCACTGCACGAGCACATCGGTTCACTCCGTCTGCTCGACCCTGCGTGTGGGAGTGGAAATTTCGCTACGGAAAGTTTCATCTGTCTACGCCGATTGGAAAACCAGATCCTCTCCGATCTGAACAAGGACGGCCAGTTGATGCTCGACTTGGACGGGGACATGAACCCGGTCAAAGTCACCATCGACCACTTCTATGGGATCGAAATCAACGGATTCGCCTGCGCCGTCGCCCGCACCGCACTCTGGATCGCCGAACAGCAGATGCTTGACGATACGAGCACGATCATCACCGGTCTACCCCGGTTGCCGTTCACGGACACGGCGCACATCCATCAGGGTAACGCGCTTCAATATGATTGGAATGAATTGTTGCCCGGAGACCAATGTGATTACGTGATGGGCAACCCGCCGTTCCTTGGACACATCAGCAAGTCAACGGAACAGACCAATGATCTCAAAACCGTATGGGGTAAAGGGTATGACGGTTATCTTGATTATGCGACCGGATGGTTCCGCAAAGCCGGTCAATACCTGACCAAACCGACCGCCGCGTTCGCTTTGGTGTCAACCAATTCGATCACCCAAGGACAACCCGTACCCGCATTGTTCAAACCGATCATGGACGACGGGTGGCGCATCCGATTCGCACATCGCACCTTCGCGTGGAACGCGCAATCCACGGATAATGCGAACGTGCATGTCGTCATCATCGGCATGGATCGCACCACGGATCATGCCAAGCCGCCGATCTTGTTCGAATACCCGAACATCGACGGGGAGCCGGAAACCGTTCGACCGAGCCACATCAACGGCTACCTGCTCGACGGTCCCGACGTGTATGCGGAGAAACGCAGCCAGAAAGCCGGCCCCTTGTCTCCGATGCTCAACCGGGTTGATTTCGGTTCAATGCCATTGGACGGCGGCAACCTGCTCATCAACGACCGGGATGAATACGACAAGGCCATGAACGATCCCATCGCCGCCAAATATGTTCGACCGTTTCGCATGGGCCGAGAACTCATCAACAACGTTGACCGTTGGTGCCTCTGGCTTACAGACGCTCCAACCACTGATATTCTGAAATCGCCGTATTTGAAAGCTCGTGTCGAAGCATGTCGGGAATACCGGGAGCATGCGCCGAAGAGTGGAGACGCCTACAAGAACCGAACAACCCCACAGCTGTTCCGTGATAATCATCAGCCACATGATCGGTATCTGGGAATACCTGCGGTCTTCAGCGGTCAACGCCGATGGGCGACATGCGCATGGTTGGATGAACATGTCATTGCCGGAAACAAGATTTACGTGTGCGATGATCCAGATGGTTTTGCATTCGCGATCATCGAATCATCCATGTTCATAACATGGCAGAAGTCGATCGGCGGACGGTTGAAGAACGACTGCAATTTCAGCAACACCGTCGTTTGGAACACGCTTCCATTGCCGCAGTTGTCCGACGATATGAGAGAAAAGGTAATCAAGGCCGGCCAGCAGGTGATCGCAGCTCGAGCGAAACATCCCAACGAGAGTCTAGCCGACCTGTACAGCCCACTGCTCATGCACCCGGACTTATTGAAGGCGCATCAGCAGCTTGACCAGGTGGTGGATGTTGCGTTCGGCTCATCCAAACCGTGCAAAGCGGATGAGGAACGCTTGCAAATCCTATTCAACCGTTACAAGGAAATGAGCCAAGATCAGTGACGGACACAAATGCAACACGCTCGGTTTGGCGTGACCGCCAAAACCGAATATAGTTGTTCCTGCCCGTGAGGGTCATAAAATAAACTTGTGGTTTGACATGAGTGCAGACTTCTTTTGAGGTATGTCATCTCCTTGTTGTTCCAACCTTTGTTTTATGTGGACAACGGTCGTATGGGAAGTGATTCCCATACGACCACTAATTTTCCGTAGCGGCAATTTATACTGGAAACGTCCACATAGAAACGGTTGTTCCCCCGAACAAAAGACGAAGACCATGCTTGAACAAGACGAACACTCCGACAATGCGATAACCCAAGAAATACCGGTCGCAACGCCAAGCCGATCAACAATGAGGAAACGACACCGGCACCATGCCACGGAACAACCGGCACCGGCCTACCATGCCGCGCAATTCCTCGGAGGAATCAGCTTCCTGCTCCTGATCATCTGCGGATTGCAGATCGTCTACATGTATTGGGCGAACAGCTTCGACCAGATCCACATTCAGGAAACCGTAGCCGCGCAAACCGCGAAGAAAACCATTCCCGACGTTGACCTCACGTCAGACAAGATAGCCAAACCCCAATCCGGTGACCCGCCCATACCCGGAGAACCATCCAACGAATCGGTGATCGGATGGATGTACATCCCCGGCATCGAAACCGGTTGGAAACGCGCAATACAGGAAGGCGTGGGACTGGACGTGCTCGACAATGGAGGATTGGGCCATTACCCGAACACCGCCATGCCGGGACAGCTCGGCAACACCGCGTACGCGGGACATCGAACCCCCGGCGACTTGGGTTACGTCGACCGGTTGAAGAACGGTGACGCGATCGTCATCCAAACCGCCGACCACTGGTATGTGTATAAGGTGATGTCCTCATGGGTGACCACGCCGGATGATTTCCGCGTGTTGGATGCGGATCAGCCGAACGCGCGATGGTTGACGTTGACGACCTGTCATCCGATGATCGCGACGGTGGACGCTTCGCTTCAGCATCGTTTCATCGTGCGGGCACGGTTCTCGTATTGGGCGAACGTGAAGGACGGCATTCCACAGGAGTTGTCCGTGGATCGGAAGGCGGAGCCGGTGAATTTCGTGTCGAACAAGGCGAAGCAGACCGTGCGTCGGATTTCCAAGAGCGCGCCGATCACGCCGATTCTCACTGGCTGCATGCTGGTGGTCTGGCTGTTGTTCAATGGGTTCGGATGGTTGCTGTGGCGTGGGAACCGTCGGAGCCGGCCGGTGTCTTGGAGTGTGATGACGGTTTTCTGGAGGTTGCAGCAGGGACCGTTGGTGTTGCGTTTGATCAATTATGCGTTCTTTTGGATTATGGTCGCGTTGGCTGTGTGGGCTTGGTTGAGTCCGGTTGTTTCCGTGTATATGCCTTGGTTGAATGGGTCGCCGACTTTGGGTGTCAGCCCTACGATTGGGTAGGGCCGGTTTCCGTTTTTCCAAACCTCTGTTATACTGATAACGTCCACATAAAAGAGGTTGTCAGAAACAAGGAGAACACCATGAACAAGCTCAAACTAGCCGAACACGTCAGCCCCTACTTCATCCACAACACCGACGAGCAGGAAACCATGTTCGACTACTGCTACCAGCATTCCAACGCGGCAATCGAAACCATGAGCCACAACGGGACACTCCTCGACCTCGACTGCATAGTTGAACTCGAACGAACACTCGGCATACCGGTCAGCTGGACCCTGTACACGTACATCAACGCACACGTCAGCGGCGATCTGCTCGCCTTGTGCGAGGATCCGTCGCAAGCCGAACCGATCCTCAGCCAGCTCGTCCTCGACTACACGAACCGAATGTAAGAAAGGAGACGACAATGTTACGGAACACGGTATATGAATTCAATGCTGACGGTTTTGACGTGCGGATTGCCGCCTGTCCCGATTCTTTCGCCGGCTACGTCAATCTGCCGGAGGATCATCCGTGGCGGCATTCGGATGCCGGACAAATACCCTTCGACGTGCAGGATGGCATCACCTATGGTCCCGATGAGGAGGGGTGGATCGGTTTCAACGTGATGCGCGGCAAGGATGATGCTATCGACCTGGATGGCTGGTATTACGTGACGGAGGATGATTTTAGACTGTTCTGCTGGGCATTCGGTTGGAGAGAACCGGTCTTCGAGGATCGGACGACGTTCCTCTACACGTTCCATGAGGTGCAGGTGCTCGCGCATGAGGCGTCCGAGGCGATGCGGTCGATCAGCCGCGGCTGACGGGAACAAAGTGGGAGTCAATATGGATAAATCGGAACGGCATGCTTTTCTTGAATCATGTAGTGATTTTGCCTTGTACGAGATGTTCTATGAGATGGGAACCATGTACGGCGGGACGCTCGTGGCTCTGGAGGATAAGGCGGAACGCGATGGGGACGCCGTGGCATTCCAGAACTGGCGGCGGGAACATCTTGCAATGTACGATGCCCGAGATGACACGAGCTCGAAGGACAGGCCGAGGCAGATTCGTCTTCTTGAACAATGGACAGATCGTCGTGAGGAACTGGAACGCCTTCTGAAGGACGACTCCGAAAAGACGGAATAAACGAAAGGACGATCGACAATGGCGAACGATTTCGATAAGGCTTTGAAGGCCGCGATGCTCCAATATGTGATCGACAACCGGTACGACTGGGGTGACGACGAGCCGGATGAGGACCCGCCCGTCGAGGTGACCGGCTGGGAAGAGCAGCCGTATGTGGAGGCGACCTGCGATACGTGCGGTCCGGAGTGGCCCCGCGTGTACATCACGTATCGTACGAAGAGCGGTGTGACGGATACGCATGTGGTCGAAGAGGATTTCGGCGAATTCATCCGCGAACTCACCCGATCGGAGGAGTAGCCGATGCCGAAACGCTACATTCCGCCAT
>NZ_JAFEJR010000019.1:0-61786 GCF_018555335.1 Bifidobacterium sp. SO1
AAGTGGAACGCCAAGAGCGACACCCGAGGGGGCGGAGGGAGGGTAAGAGGTGGATAAGGGACAGGGTTCGGGCGGATGAGGGCGGCTGGGTGTGGTGATGGGGCGGCTGCCGGGGCGAAGGACGATCCGACAGCCGCGGCGAATTTGTTCGACGATTGGACGAAATGCGGAATCTTATCGATGAGATTACAAAAATGGCGGAAACACGCCGAAACACACCGTTGACGGAACGCACTCGGCGTGTATAGTAGAGCTTGGCTCAGCGAAGAGATCTTCAACGAACCGAAGATAACTGAACGCCGCGGTTTGGGACTTGGCCGATGTGGGAAGTCACGGACCAACGCACAGTAACAACCCAACATCCCTTTACAACGGATCGTGAGACACGTACCTGTCTCTGAAAGGATAAACATCATGGCAGAAGTCGTTTTCGACCATGTTACTCGTATCTACCCGGGCAACGACAAGCCCTCCGTGGATG
Organism: Bifidobacterium sp. SO1; assembly: GCF_018555335.1. Classification (NCBI taxonomy): domain Bacteria; kingdom Bacillati; phylum Actinomycetota; class Actinomycetes; order Bifidobacteriales; family Bifidobacteriaceae; genus Bifidobacterium; species Bifidobacterium sp. SO1. The sequence continues at coordinate 482 of NZ_JAFEJR010000019.1, forward strand.
ATCTGAATCTGGATATCAAGGACGGCGAGTTCCTGGTGCTGGTTGGCCCGTCTGGCTGCGGTAAGTCCACCACCCTGCGCATGCTCGCTGGCCTGGAAGAGGTCAACAAGGGCCGCATCCTCATCGGTGGCAAGGACGTCACCACGATGCAGCCGAAGGACCGCGACATCGCTATGGTGTTCCAGAACTACGCTCTGTACCCGCACATGACCGTGGCCGACAACATGGGCTTCGCCCTGAAGATCGCCGGCACTCCGAAGGACGAGATCCGTAAGCGCGTCGAGAAGGCCGCCGAGATCCTCGACCTGACCGAGTACCTCGACCGCAAGCCGAAGGCTCTGTCTGGTGGTCAGCGTCAGCGTGTCGCCATGGGCCGTGCAATCGTCCGTGAGCCGAAGGTCTTCCTCATGGATGAGCCGCTGTCCAACCTCGACGCGAAGCTCCGTGTCCAGACCCGTACCCAGATCGCTGCTCTGCAGCGTCAGCTGGGCGTCACCACCCTGTACGTGACCCACGATCAGACCGAGGCTCTGACGATGGGCGACCGCATCGCCGTCATCAAGCTCGGCATCCTGCAGCAGGTCGGCGCCCCGACCGAGCTGTACGATCGCCCGGCCAACGTCTTCGTCGCCGGCTTCATCGGCTCCCCGTCGATGAACCTGAACACCCACCCGGTGGTCAACGGCAAGGCGAAGATCGGTGAGGACACCGTGGATCTGCCGGCCGAGGCCGTCAACAAGCTGACCGCTGAGGACGGCGGCAAGATCGTCGTCGGCTTCCGTCCGGAGGATGCCTCCCTGGCCACCCCGGATGACCCGAACGCCTTCTCCCTGAAGGTTGTCAACGTCGAGGATCTTGGTTCTGACGGCTACATCTACGGCAACATCATCACCGATGGTTCCGCCGCGGAGGCCTCTCAGGTCATGTCCGACCAGAACAAGCTCACCACGATTCGTGTGAACCCGCGTGCGCTGCCGAAGGTCGGCGAGACCGTCAAGATCAAGATCGACCCGTCCAAGATGCACCTGTTCGCTCCGTCGACCGAGCTGCGTCTGAACTAGTAGATACTTGGTACGGAGAGATAACCGTACCAACCATTAAACGAGGCATTCTCTTCCTCTCTTAGGCCTCGTTGGAAAGGCCCCGCGTAGTAGCGGGGCCTTTCTTGTACCTAGGCTGCCCGCAAGCCGTTCCGCCTGTACAAGTACGATGGAGTGCTATGGAAGTTAACGATTTGTCCCAACTGGACCCGCGCGCCCTCAAGGCCACATCCGTCAAAGCCGAGGATGCGTCCGCCGAAACGCCCGAGCCGCAGGCGCTGAAGATCACCGCCGCCAGCTCGAACCCGAAGATGTTCACCCTGCCGTGGGAGAAACCGCTCGCCACCTGGCCGGCCGAACTGCTCGCCAACCTGCCGCGAGGCATCTCCCGCCACGTCGTGCGTTTCGTGCACGTGGGCGACGAGGTGTACGCGATGAAGGAGATCACCCGTCAGGTGGCCGAGCGCGAGTACGAGCTGCTGCGCCGTCTGCAGAAGCTCGACCTGCCCACCGTCCAGCCGATCGCCGTGGTCACCGGCCGTCACACGCACGACGGCGAGCCGCTCGAAGCGATCCTCGTCACCAAGCATCTCAAGTTCTCGCTGCCGTACCGTGCACTGTTCGCCCGCAACCTGCGCCCCGACACCGCCGAGCGTCTGATCGACGCGCTGGCCGTGCTCATGGTCCGCCTGCATCTGGCCGGCTTCTACTGGGGCGACGTCTCGCTGTCGAATGTCCTGTTCCTGCGCGACGCCGACGCGTTCTCCGCGTTCCTGGTCGACGCCGAAACCGGCGACCTGCACGTCAACCTGACCGAAGGCCAGCGCGAGTACGATATCGACCTCGCCCGCACGAATATCATCGGCGAACTCATGGATCTGTCGTCCGGCCGACTGCTGCCGAGCGACGTCGACGAGATCGAGGTCGGCAACCGGCTTGCGGACCGCTACCACTCGCTGTGGAGCGCGCTCACGGACACCGACAAGTTCAACCCGGACGAGATGTGGAAGATCGAGAAGCGCGTCAACAAGCTCAACGAGCTCGGCTTCGACGTGGATGAGCTGGAGATGAAGACCGCGGAGGACGGCAAGCGCGTGCTCGTGCGGCCGCGCGTGGTCGACGCCGGCTATGCGTCGCGCAAGCTGCTGCGTCTGACCGGCCTCGACGTGCAGGAAAACCAGGCTCGCCGCCTGCTCAACGATCTGGATGCGTACCGCGCGTCGACGTGGCGTGAGGGTGAGGAGCTGGAGATCGTGGCGACGGATTGGATGCGTGAGGTGTACGAGCCGACCGTGCGCATGATCCCGCGCGAGTACCGTTCGCAGATCGAACCGGCGCAGTTCTTCCACGAGGTGCTCGACCACCGCTGGTTTCTGGCGGAGAAGGCCGGCCACGACGTGCCGATGGCCGAGGCCGTGAAGAGCTACATCGAGAACGTGCTGCCGCAGTACAAGCTCGACAAGAAGGACGTGGACGCGCTGAACGCGGAGGCCGATTCCGGCGTGGTGGACGACGAATACACGTACAACGAGGCCGGTTCGTCGTATGACGACGACGGCTACAACCCGGACGACGACCCGGACGCGGCGGTGTGGGCTCACTGAGTTGTTGGGCGCGAAGACCAGTGGACTTCGCGTAGGCGAGCTTTGAGGGAAGTTCGGCGAGCCTCACGCAAGCGGACCTGAGTCCGTGAATACGTGCCATTTCGACCGATCGAAGCGAGCGGAGAAATCTTCCGATCCTTGGTGATGTGGAAGGTCTCTCCGCTCGTTTGCGTTTGACCGGGCGCGCGAAGGGATACGATGAGACGCGTGAAGGGGCGCGATAAGACGCGACACGCGGTCGTGTCGCGATGCGTGTCGCGGGGATGCATTACGCGATGCCTACGTTCGCAATGGTTGGAGCGCTATTATGCAATTGCAGCAAGTACTGCAAATGACAACATTTGCAGATCGGCGGAGAAGAGGGGTATACTTCGCCGTAAGGCCATAGGTGGGTCTTGGAGACGCTAGAGCAGGCACAATGCTCAACGGAGAAGGTGCTGTAGGGAGCAGATATGACGAAGTGGAAAGCTCACAGGATGTGGCGATCAATTCTGCAAACGATTGCAAAAAACTGGCGTAACTTCAGTGGGAAGCCAGTGCAATCATTGGCAGTACCTGTGTCATCACCCCATGCCGCAACGTACTTTGCGTCCACCGTTGCGGATCCCGTATCAACAGGCGATCCTGCTCGCCGTGCTGCGGCATCCTCCCTATCGTCAACGATCTCGTCCGTCGCCACATCCCGTAACGGTTTCTCCCGCACCCGCACCCGCACCACAGCCGCCCTGCGCACCGCGGCCATCCGCGCCGCCGCGCTCCTCGTCGCCCTCGCCACCCTCCTCGCCGGTGCCATCGTCGGCCCGATCACGGCCCAAGCCGCCACGCAGTACACCATCGGCTCGGACATCGCCCCGATCAACAAGGACTCCACCTCCATCACCATCAACGGCAAGTCGTATACCACCGGCATGAAGGTCAACTACAACGACCCGATCCACGTCGATCTCCACTGGACGGTCAGCAACGACGTCAAGGTCGAACAGGGCGACACCTTCACCTACGACCTACCGGCCGGGCTCACCTTCGAATCCGGCAAGACCTACGTCATGTACGGCGACGACGGCACGGAGCGCGGCACGTTCGTGGTGAACGGCAGCCGTCTCACCGCCACCTACACCCGCGCGGAAGCGGCTGGTACCGACATCAAGGCGTATGTGAAGCTCGACGGCGTCATCGCCAAAACCGACAAGGATGACGGCTCCGGCGGCAAGAAAACGTTCGAGTTCCCCGGCATCGGCAACCTCGAATTCGATGTGAAGCCCATCCATCAGGTCACGGCGCACAAGAGCGGCGCCGTCTCCACCAACGATCCAAGCGTCTACTACTTCGTGGTGGACGTCACGTCGAACGGCACCAACGACAACGTCCGCTTCAACGACACCATGGGCGACCTGCTCACGTACAACAAGGACGTCAAGATCTACACCGATGCGAACTGCACGCAGGAATACACCGGTTCGTGGAGCATTCTCAGCGAGTCCGACCATGCGTTCAGCGTGAACGTCAAGCATATGGACGACGGCCAGACGCTGTACGTCAAGTACGGCACGACCATCAACCGCAAGGACGTGGTCGAGGCGTCGAAGAAGTGCCAGAGCTTGGGCGACCAGGCCTCCTGCCAGATGGTGAACAACAAGTTCGAGTACTATAGCGACGACGACACCAACCACAAGACCACCGAGAAGCAGATCCTGCTCAACAACACGTGGGGCGTGACCAAGACCGGCACGCAGAAGGACGGCAAACTGCAGTGGACGATCGTCATCCAGCCCGGTGACGATTCGGTGACGAACGGTTTCACGATCAAGGACGTCCTCGGCGCTGGTCTGGTGGAGCCGAGCGATGATACGGCGGTGAAGGTCCGGTATTCGGATAACAAGTGGTATGCGGATGACAGCCAGACCACCACTATCACGTGGGGCGACCTCAAGAACGGCACGGCCAAGTTCCCGTATAAGACGGACTATGCGGACGGCTCGCACAAGCCGTACGCACGGTACGAGATCATCTACACGACGGCGGTCAAGGATGCCGATAAGCCTGCCGCCGGTTCCGGCGAATCCAAGGAGTTCAAGAACAACTACGAGTTCAATCCCGGCGATGGCAGCGACACCAGCAAGGGCGACGGCTCCGGCACAGTGACCGACGACTCCATCGGCCTGTCCAAGCAGTACGTCGGCGATGAGGACGCGCTCGACAACTTCAAGTGGGTCACGACGTTCACCGCGAAAAGCGATCTGCCGGCCGGCGCCGTGCTGACGGATCGGCTGGACTGCAACGGCAGCACCACCAGCAGCAACAACGGCACCACGACGGTCACGCCATGCGCTGACGCGAACATCGTCGGCGACTACCAGCAGTTCCCGAGCACCGATGCAGGCAACATCACGATCTACACTGATGCGGCTCGTACGCAGCGATACGACGGTACCGTCGAGGCGAAGATCGCCGACGATCTCAAGTCGTTCACGTTGACGTTCAAGGACAAGCTGGACAAGGGCACGACGCTGTACATCGCGTACTCGACGCGCGTCAAGGACGCGAATAAGCTGCCCGCCGACCGCAAGTTCTACAACACCGCGATATCGGCCGGCAAGACCGCGACCGCCACGCATCAAGGCGGTGCCGACAACATGAACAAGTCGACCATCGAATACTGGGACGGCGGCGACCCCAACGGCGCCAAGCCGCACGATACCGGCATCCCGCGCTGGAAGCTGCATGTCCATGACATTTCGGCGAACGTGTCGTCGGTGGTCATCACCGACACCATGCCGAAGAACACGACGTACGTGTCCGGTTCGCTGCGCGTGGAGGACGACAACTACACCAAGTACAGCGGTGTGAGCGTGGTCGACAACGGCGACGGCACGTTGACGTTCACCATCGCCAAGGGCAGCGCCGCGTTCGCCCGTGCGCAGACGTCGGCCGGTCTGAACATCATCTATGACACGAAGATCGCCGATATGAGCCAGGCGTATAAGGATCAGCAGTACGGGTGGCTGAAGCTGACGAACTCGGCGAAGATCACCGTTGACGGCAAGGCGCAGATCGAGGATCATGCCGAGTTCTCCGTCGAGCTTAAGGATGTGCTGACCAAGGATGGCAAGTACGACAAGACCACCGCGCCGTACATCAACTACACAGTCAAGGTGAACTCCGGTGCGAAGGAACTCAACAACGGCAATACGCTGACGTTGACCGATACGCTGGGTGCGGCGCTCGCGTTGCGTATGGACAGCGTGGTGATCTCGGATACGAATACCGGCGCGGAAGTGCTGGGTGCCACGTATGCGTACGATCCGGTGACGCGGCAGATCACGTTCCGGCTTCCCGACAAGCGCGCGATCACGATCACGTACAAGGCGTCGGTGCAGCTGGCTCCGGGACAGGATTTCGGCGATCTCGGCAGCAACCGGATCGTGCTGGAAGGTTTCGAGAACAGCGGCGGCGACAAGACCACGAACCAGACCGGCAAGGTGACCGAGGCGCAGGGCGGCATGTCCGACAGCTCCCACGCGCTGCAGATCTACAAGTACGCCGACGGCGATTCGACCAAGCCGCTGAACGGCGCGAAGTTCACGGTGGAAGCGTTGACGGTGGATAAGTCCGATGCCGATAACCCCAACGCGTGGAAGCAGACCGGTGCAGAGACGATCACCGGCAATCTCCAGTCCGGCACGTCCGGCTATACGCAGACCGTGGGCCTGCGTGCCGACACGATCTACAAAGTGACCGAAACAACGGCGCCGGAAGGCTATACGAAGTCCGATACGCCGTTGTACGTGGTGTTCCCGGGTCAGGACCAGGACAAGGGCGTGGACTACTACACGGGCAAGACGGTCGACGGCCAGCCGCTCACCGTCGCCGCGGCCGGCAACGTCACGCTCCAGACCTACCTGTGGCCGGTGAGCAACGACAGCGCGGCGAAGGGCAAGTTCAAGCTCGACAAGAAGGACGAGCAGGGCGCATGGGTCGCCGATGCGGAGTTCACGCTGACCAAGGACGGCGACTCCACGTTCAAGCAGGTGCAGACGACCAAGAATGGCGAGTCCCTGCTGTTCGAGAACCTCGCCCCGGGCACATATACGCTCACCGAGACCAAGGCTCCGAAAGGCTACACGAAGGTCGATCCGATCACCGTGACCGTGTCGAACGCCGGCAAGGTGATCGTCAACGGTAAGGAAATGTCCGACAAGGACGGCGAGCACCTGACCGTGACCGATCGCAGCGACGTCACGTCGTTCCGCGCCACCAAGGTGTGGGACGACAACGAGAACCAAGACGGCGGCCGTGGCACGGTCGTGTTCCACCTCATGAAGTCCGTTGGCGGCAGCGACCTGGTTATCGTGCCCGGTCAGGATCGCACGATCCCGCCGAGCGCCGACAAGACCACCGTGGAATGGAACAACCTGCCCGTGCGCGAAGGCGGCAAGGAAGTCACCTACTCGGTGACGGAAACCTACACCGCGGCGGACGGCGACAAGGGCGAGTACACGCAGGGCGAGCCGCAGTGCACGACCAACGCGGCCGACAACGTGCGCGAATGCGTCATCACCAATACGCACACGCCCGTCACGACCAAGATCGGCGTCACCAAGGTGTGGAACGACGACAACAACTCCGACGGTTCCCGTCCGGACAGCGTCACCGTGCAGCTCTACGCCAACGGCAAGGCCATCGAGGGCAAGACCGTCACGCTGAACGACGGCAACAAGTGGAAGGCCGGCTTCACCGGCCTGCCCAAGTACGCCGACGGCGAGCCGATCGTCTACACCGTGCAGGAGACGCCGGTGCCGAACGGCTACACCGTGGCCGTCACCGGCAGCGCGGACAGCGCCAAAGGCTTCACCGTCACCAACACGCACTATCCGGACAACACCAAGGTCTACCTCTCCAAGCGCGACCTCGGTGGCACCGAGATCGCCGGAGCCGAGATGAAGCTCACCGGCAAGCTGGACGACGGCACGAAGTTCAAGACGGAGACGTGGACGAGCAAGGCCGGCGAGTCGAAGGAATTCGCGCTCGAGCCCGGCACGTACACGCTCACCGAAACCAAGGCGCCGGCCGGTTACTACAAGGCCGACCCGATCGAGTTCACCGTCACCCGCGACGAGCTGACCAAGAAGCTCGAGGTGCGCGTCAAAGGCCAGGTGCAGGACGGCAACGTCGTCGTGATGACCGACGTCTACCAGCCCACCGACGTGCAGGTCTCCAAGGTGAGTCTGACCGGCGGCGTGGGCGAGATCGCCGGCGCGACGCTCACCATCACCGGCACCACGCTTGCCGGCAAGACGATCGACCCGTTCACGTGGACGTCGCGCAAGGGCAAGACCCAGACTGTCACGCTGCAGCCCGGCTCGTACGTGCTGCACGAAAGCGAATCCCCGTCCGGCTACCTGCCGGCGCGCGACATCGCGTTCACCATCGCGGTCGGCGGCAAGATCACCATCACCAGCGACGACGAGGACGTGCTGAACGGCAGCACGATCACCATGACCGACGAGCTCAACAAGACCGACGTGACCGTCTCGAAGGTGGCCGTATCCGGCGTGGCCGAACTGCCGGGCGCGCAGTTCAAGCTCACCGGCACCACGTTCGAGGGTGACGACAGCCCGTTCAGCGGCGAGGACTTTAAGGACTACCAGGAGTGCTCGGCCGATTCGGCCAAGGCCACCGACGCCGCCGCGTTCGACTGCCGCGACGCCAGCGGCCGGTATCTGCAGTGGCAGACCAAGGCCGGCGGCCCCACCACGTTCAAGCTGCCCAACGGCACCTATACGCTCACCGAAACTAAGGCCCCGACCGGCTACGACGTGATTAACACGACGATCACGTTCACCGTGCTCAACGGCAAGGTGATCGTGGACGAGAAGGCGCAGAACGGCAACATGATCCGTGTCGAGAACGCCACCAAGGCGTACACGAGCGTGTCCGTCACCAAGCGTTGGGAGGACAACGGCAACTCCGACGGCTACCGCAAGGATAAGGACGGCGTATACAAGCTCAAGGTGTTCGCCATCCTGTACCGCAACGGCAAGGCGATGGCCGACGTGGACCAGTGCGGCACGGATTCGTATGCCAGCGAATACTGCGTCGAACTGAATGTAAAGAACAACTGGACGTACGACTGGACCGGCCTCGACCGCAACGATGATCAGGGCGAACGGTACAGCTACACCGTCGACGAGAAACTGGTCGACGTCAACGCCGACGAGCACAACGCCGACAAGTACCATCAGACGATCGTCAAGAAGCAAGGCATCGACGGCGCCGAGTTCACGATGTACAACATCCACAAGCCGGACGCGCAGGACATCGAACTGGTCAAGAACTGGGACGATAAGAGCGACCAGGACGGCAAGCGTCCGCAGTCCATTCAGGTGACCGTGAAAGGCACCAGCAAGCGGCCGAAGACCGACGGTACCGAAGGCCAGGAGGAGTACACGGAAACGCTGGTCGTCACCGACCTGAAGATGCCGGAGAACAATGACGATCCCAATACGTGGAAGTGGACGCTCGAGAACCTGCCGAAGAACAACGCGTACGGCAACCCGTACACGACGTACACGGTGACCGAGACAGCCGTGGCGTACTACAACGGCTACGACGAGCATCTCAACTGCACTGTCGGCGAGAAGAAGGACGGCTGCAACGTGACGTTCACGGAGCAGAAGGCGACTGGTGACTCCAAGACCCCGGTCTACGAGATCACCAACACACATACGCCGGAAACGGTGAACGTCGCGGTGAACAAGGTGTGGGACGACACGAACGACTTCAACGGCCTGCGCCCGAAGCGCGTGACGCTGTGGCTGCTGTCGAGCGTGTGGCAGGATTCCTCCGGCAAGAACATCGTGAACGGCTGGCCGACCCCGCAGGCTGACAAGTGCGAATCCAGCAACAAGAACGTCTACGGCGTGAGCTGCATCGTGCTCGACAAGAACGGCGAGGTGAAGGATACGTCGGCGAAGTCTGATTCAACCGGTGACACCGGCACATCCGGTGACGGCTCGGACTCGTCTGTAGACACGCAGTCCGCAGACGCCGACGAATCGACCGGCAACTCCGGCAGCACCGACGTGACCGCGACCGACAACAACACATGGTCGTACACGTTCACGAACCTGCCCAAGTACTACAAGGGCAAGGAGGTCGTGTACACGCTGACCGAAGAGGCCGTGAATGACTACACCGCCTCGACGGTGGAGGTGTCCAAGTCGGCGACGACGGATGGCCAGTCCGATCAGACGGCGACCGTCGCCGAAGGCGACACGGCCGGCGGCGCGTCGACGGAACCCAAGGCCGACATCACGCTCACGCTGAAGAACACGGATACGCCGGACTACACCCAGCTCGACGTCACCAAGGCGTGGGTCGACAACGACAACAGCGAGAACAAGCGTCCAACCGAAATCCACGTGCAGGTGTACGAGGTGACGACCGGCAAGCTCGGCACCACGGCCACCGCGTTCTCGGACGCGGCCGGCACCGGTGATACCGGCACGGTGACGCCCGGCATCTCGTTCACGCAGAACACCAACACGACCGGACTGGTGAAGGTCGAAGGCCAGAAGGCCACGCTGAGCGAGTCCAACAACTGGCACGCCACCTTCACGAACCTGAACGCGCACAAGCAGTACACCGTGCGCGAGGTCGATGCCAACGGCAACATCATCGCCGCGGTCGACGGCTACCAGCCGCCGATCATCACCGGCAACCAGGACGGCAAGGGCTACACCATCACCAACACGATCATCCCGACGCTGCCGAACACCGGCGGCGAAGGTCTCGCTCGCACGATGCTGTTCGGCCTCGCGTTCATCGCGATCAGCGGCGCGTTCCTGGCCAGCCAGCTGCGTGACGGCAACGGCATGATGATCGGCGGCACGCGCCGCAATAAGCACGGCAAGAAGGGAGGCGCCCGATGATCGGGAGCGTCAGGAAGATAGCGGCCGCGCTGATCGGCGTGGCCATGGCGATCAGCGGTGCCGCGGCCACCTCGGTCGCGGCGGTTGCCGACGAGACGGACAAGACGACCGCCACGCAGACGACCGTCACGCAGACGACCGCCACCGCGAAGGCGCTGAACAACAGCGACGTCACCATGATCGCGTTCCAGCAGTCGTGGAAGACCATCGCCAAGGAATGCACCGAGGTGTACGGTCCCGAAGGCGTCGGCTACGTGCAGATCTCCCCACCGCAGGAATCCATCCGCGGCGCCGAATGGTGGACGGTCTACCAGCCGATCAGCTATTCGCTCAACTCGCGTTTCGGTACCGAGGACGATCTCAAGAACATGATCACGACCTGCCGGGACGCCGGCGTGCAGATTATCGCCGACGTGGTGCTCAACCACACCTCCGGCCACGATGTGGCCTGGGTCGACGATCAGGTCGGTGTGGCCGGCACCGTGTACAACGGCACGTATGGCCGTTACCCGGGCATCGGCATCTACCAGTACGAGGAGAACGGCAACAACCACCAGTACGGCCTCCCCTCCGGCGACTTCCACTCGTGCCGCGACGACATCAAGGACTACACCAACGTGCGTGAGGTCCAGGAATGCCGACTGCTGACCATGTGGGACATCAACACCGGTTCCAGCCACGTGCAGGACATCCAGTCCGACTATCTTGCGCATCTATGGAACATCGGCGTACGCGGCTTCCGTATCGACTCGTCCAAGCACATCAGCACCGCCGACCTCGCCGGCATCAAGGCCAAGCTGGCGGCGAAGATCGGTGTGCCGACCAGCGCCATCCCGTTCCAGCAGGAGGTCATCTACCATCCCGGCGAGGCGAGCGAACTCGCGCCGGGCAACTACACGAGCAACGGCGACGTCACCGAATTCTCGTACGCCACACAGCTCAAGCAGTACTTCAACGACGACATCAGCCGTCTGCAGTACATCACGAACGGTCTGCTGCCCAGCGACAAGGCCACCGTGTTCGTGTCCAACTGGGATACCGCACGCGGTTCCGAAACGCTGACGGCCGAATCCGGCTCGCGGTACGAACTCGCGAACGCCTTCATGCTCGCGTACGACTACGGCAAGCCGAAACTGATGTCCGACTACTACTTCACCGAAGACCAGCAAGACGCCGGCGCGGAAGGCACGACCGAAACGCAGGCGCCGTACGTCGATTTCGACACGGTCTGCACGGCGAGCGGCAACTCGTCGTCCGTCGCCGTCGCCGCATCCGAGATCACGCGCAAGCAGGGCGACTGGCTGTGCGAGCAGCGTTGGGCGTCCGTGCGCGGCATGATCGGTTTCCACAACGCGGTCGCCGGCACGTCCGTCGCGAACTGGCAGAACAACGGCACCAACAACATCGGCTTCGCGCGCCGCGACTCGACGACCGGCGAGGACAAGGGCTTTATCGCGATCAACAACACGCTGCAGGAGCATCAGGAAACGTATAAGACGAACCTGCACAACGGCATCTACTGCAACGTGTATACGTCCAGCACGAAGTGCGACGAGGTCGAGGTCAAGGGCGGCCAGTTCACCGCGACGATCGGCAAGCGCTCCGCCGTGGCGATCTACGACGGCATGACCAAGGACGATTGGAAGGGCTACGGCGACAAGGGCACTACCGACTCCGGCTACGACGATGAGGTGGCCACCGGACGCATCGGCGACACCGACACCACGATCTACTACAAGCCGAGCGCCGATTGGGGCGAGAACGTATACATCCAGTACGCGTCCGGCAGCAACCTGCCCATCGACACCCCGGTGAAGATGACGAAGGTCTCGGCCTCAAGCGACTCGTGCGCGGACGCCGACGGCTGGTACCAGATCACCATCAAGGACGTGACGTCGCAACGCTTGCGCTACCGGTTCACCAACGGTAACGGCACGTGGGACTACCATAACGGCACCACGAACGACGCAGAAAACGGCGTCTGGTACGAGAATGCGGTCGGCACGGTGCTGACCGCGATCGAGAACCACGACGAGACGATCGGCGTGCCGTTCACCTGCGCCGTGACGCCGCAGACCACGTTCACCGTGCACTTCAAGGCGGCGAACGACACGCAGAAGAAGGCGACCGGCGTGGTCGTGTGGGCGGATGGCCTGGCGGCCGAATACCACGCGTTCAACGCGACCGAGAACGACGGCACCATGCGCATGACCACGACGCTGAAGGGCGACTACACGAAGGTGCAGTATCGCATTGTCGGTTCCGCTTCCACCGACGAGGGAGCTGTCGCCGGCACGTCCGATGCGTACGCTGCCGCAGTGATCGACTACCACTCCGGCAGCGTGCTGGCCAAGGTGCGCGGCTCGATCGAATCGTGGGTCGAGCAGAACGTCGCCTACGACAAGTCGTCGGAGGCGCGCGATCCGGCGACGACCCCTCAACCGAACGACGTGAAGAACCCGAAGAAACTCACCATCACCGTGCACTACATGCGCGCCGACGCCAACTATCAGGAATACAACCTCGATAAGGACGCGTGGAACGGCTGGGATCTGTGGACATGGTCGGGCGAGCAGACCGGTTCCGCGGTGAAGTTCACCGACCACGACGACTACGGCATGATCGCCACGATCGAGTACATGCAGGAGACGAAGGGCAACCGCAGCCCCGAGTTCATCGTGCGCAAGGGCGGCGACTCGTGGAGCGGCAAGGATCCGGATGCGGATCGACTGGTCCCCGAGTCGGCGATCACCGTGGAGGCCGGCCAGACGAACACCGGTACGGCCGAGATCTGGCTCATCGGCGACGATCCAACGATCTACACGCATCGCCCGGCCGTCTCCGGCGTGACGTTCAAGACCCTGTTCGACTGGAACGTCAGCCCGCAGACGGTGCCGTACGGCGGCACGGTCGCGGAACTCGACCCGCGTCAGGTGCCGCAGCGGCCCGGCTACATCTTCAACGGATGGAGCACGCGCGAGAACGGCTCGACCGGACTGTTCAAGCTCGGCGAGGACGGCACCCCGGTGTATGGACGCCTCAAGCTGTGGGCGCAGTACACCAAGGCCAACCTGGTCAGCTTCGACACTGGTGAGGGCGGCTCGTGGGTTGACTCGCAGACTGTGGCCGACGGCGACAAGGCCACGCAGCCCGCCGATCCGACCCGCGAAGGCTACACCTTCGACGGGTGGTACACCAAGGCCGACGACACCGGTGCCAAGTACGACTTCAACACCGCGGTGAGCGGCGACATGACGTTGTACGCGCACTGGAAGATCAAGGAGTTCACGGTGACGTTCTCGACCGGCGACGGTGGTTCCGCGGTCGCGTCCCAGCGCGTCAACTACGGCGAGACCGTGACCAAGCCGGCGACCGACCCGACGATGGACGGCAAGAAGTTCATCGGCTGGGTGACGGACGACGGTTCCGGCAACGCCACCGATACGCCGTACTTCTTCACCGCCAAGGTGACGAGCGACCTGACGTTGCACGCGAAGTGGGGCGATCCGAACGACACGTACCACATCGTGACGTTCCACGACAATGCCGCGGCCAACGGTTCCGGCGACGTCGCGGACGTGACGGCGGTGTACGTCAAGGCCGGCGAAAAGGTCACGGCTCCGGGCGACGGTTCCGCGCCGACTCGCGACGGGTATCGTCTGGATCGATGGACGAGCGATGCCGCGGGTAAGACGACGTTCGACTTCACTCGCGAGACCGTGACCGACGACCTCGACCTGTACGCGCAGTGGGTGAAGGTGTGGACGCTGTCGTTCAACCTCAACTACGACGGCGCGCCGATGATCGACCCGCAGACCGTGGACGAGGGCATCGCCACCAGCGACCATGGTGCCGTCGAGCCGACCGTGCCGACCCGCGACCGGTACAAGTTCGCGGGCTGGTACACCAGCAAGGATCTGACCGACGACTCCAAGTTCACGTTCGGCACCAGCACGGTGACGGCCGACACGACGCTGTACGCCAAGTGGGAGAAGAGCGGTGACGTGTGGACGATCACGTTCGACCTTAACGGCGGTGAGCTGCCGACCGATGCCGGAACCGAGCTGAACCCGCAGCAGGTGTACGACGGCGAGAAGCTGCTCAAGCCGACGAAGAACCCGGTGCGGAAGGACCACACATTCCAGGGCTGGACGACCGTGCGCAACGACGCCCTCGCCATGGGCAAGGACGACGGCACCGGCAGGTTCACCGGCGGCAGTGCCTTCGGCTTCGAGTGGAACAAGGACACCAACCGGTACGAGAGCAAGATCCCGATCGACCGTGACGGCACGCTCTACGCCCTCTGGTCCGAGAACTCGGCCACTAAGTAGCGGAGTCTGTCCCATCCCGATAGGCAGCGGCGGTGAACGGGTATCCCGTTCATCGCCGCTCTGCGTTCATCCCTCCGCCAGCGGCAACACGCCCCGCCTTCCCGGGCATACGGCCGGTAATGACCACGAAACCGGCCGTATGCCCGGGAAGCGCGTCTGCGGGCGCCCGCTGCTCCCTCGAAGCGTGCGTTTCTCCCGGGCTTGCTGCCGGTTTGAGAGGTGAAAACGGCTGTATGCCCGGGGAAGAGGTGGTTATGTTTCCGCTCGCGGCGTGTGTTCCGTTCCTTCCCGGGCATACGGCCAGTAACAGCCACACAACCGGCCGTATGCCCGGGAGGGTGTGCCGGGTTCCCGGGCTTACTGCCGGTTTCGACTCCTAAAACGGCCGTATGCCCGGGGAGTGCGTCTGAGGGTGCCCATGTTTCCCTCGAGGTGCGCGTTCCTTCCCGGGCATGAGGCCGGTTTGAGGGTTGAAAACGGCCGTATGCCCGGGGATGGGTGGTTGTGTTCCCCGTGGTGGGTGTCCCGTTCCTTTCCCCGGGCATATGGCTGGTAAAGGCCGTAAAACCGGCCGTATGCCCGGGAGGGTGTGCCGCCTTCCCGGGCATACTGCCGGTTCCGGCTCCTAAAACGGACGTATGCCCGGGGAGTGCGTCTGAGGGTGCCCATGTTCCCCTCGAGGTGCGCGTTCCTTCCCGGGCATGAGGCCGGTTTGAGGGTTGAAAACGGCCGTATGCCCGGGATGAGTGGTTGTGTTCCCCGTGGCGGGTGTCCCGTTCCTTTCCCCCGGGCATACGGCCAGTACGGACCGTAAAACCGGGCGTATGCCCGGGAGGTTGTGCCGCCTTCCCGGGCATACTGCCGGCCTGATGCAAAAAACGGTCGTGACCCGACATCAGGTGCCGGGTCACGACCGTTTTTGTATGTTGCCTTAAACTGGGGTCACGCCTGCGCGGCGGCGGCCTCGCGGCGGGCGCGGGCGACCGCGTACAGGCTGATGCCCGCGGCGACCGACGCGTTGAGCGACTCGACCATGTTCGAGATCGGGATGCCGGCGATCGAATCGCACGCCTCGCGTACAAGACGGCTCAGGCCGCTGCCCTCCGAACCGAGCACCACCACGAGCGGATCGGTTTCGAAACCGGTCTCGCCCACCATCGCGTCACCGCCGCCGTCAAGGCCGACCACGTAGTAGCCGCGTTCCTTGAGACCGTCGATCGCCTTGTTCAGGTTCACCACGCGTGCCACCGGCATGTGCGCGGCCGCACCGGCCGACACCTTCCATGCCGCCGCCGTCACCGAAGCGGAACGACGTTCCGGCAGAATCACGCCGTTCGCGCCGAACGCCGCCGCCGAACGGATCACCGCGCCGAGGTTCTGCGGGTCGGTCACGCCGTCCAGCGCGATGAACAGCGGACGCGCGTTGATACGTGCGGCGGCCGAATTTGCGGCCTCCATCGCGCGCGACTTGCGTTCGGCCTGCTCGACCAGATCGGCCAGTGCGGAATACTGGTACGGCTGCACCTTGAGCACCACGCCCTGGTGGTTCGAGGAGTGCGCGATGCGATCCATCTCGAGACGGTCGGCCTCCAGCAGATGCAGACCGTTCGCGCCGGCCAGCTTGACGATCTCGCGAGTGCGGTCGTCATGTTCGATGCGCGCGGCGATGTACAGTTGCGAGCTCGGCACGCCCACGCGCAGCGCCTCGAGCACCGCGTTGCGGCCGATGACCAGATCATCGGAATCCGACGTGAACTTGGCCGCGCGACGGCGTGCAGCCAGTCGCGGATCGGCCATCTGACGGCGCTGTGCGATCTTCTTCTCGCGATACGCCTTGTGATACACGCGGTCCTCGGCCTTGGGAGTCGGCCCGTGCCCGCGCAATGCATTACGATGCTTTCCACCCGACCCCTTGGTCGGTCCTTTCTTAATAGCCATAGGTGCCATTCTCCCAGCACCCCGCGCCAAACGCGGTGTGCCGGCATATGCGGGCGTAATAGGATGTTTCCCGTGAAACAATCGATGACGCGACGCAATATCTTCGGACTGCCCCTGCTGTTCTGGGGCCTGTGGCTGGCCCTGCTGATCCTATGGATGGGGCGCTTCGTCATCTCGTTCATGTCGATGTATCTGGTCAAAGACCTGCACGTCGACGCGGGCGTCGCCGGCACGATCGTTTCCATGTACGGATTCGGCGGCATCTTCGGCTGTCTGTTCGGCGGTTCGCTGTCCGACCGGTTCGGCCGTCAGTCGATGATCATCAGCGGCGAGATCGGCGCGGCGATCATGCTGATCATCCTGTCGTTCATCGACGATCCGTTCGTGATGGGCGCGATGCTGCTCGTCTACGGTGCGATCTCGTCCATCCCGACCCCGGCCATCGCCGCGTACATCGCCGACGTCGTGCCGATGCGCGCGCAGAAACGTGCGTACACGCTGCAAACGTGGGCGGTCAACTTCGGGTTCGCGATCGGCCCGATCATCGCGAACCAGCTCGTCAAGATCTCGTACACGCTGATGTTCTACGCGGAGGCCGTCATCCTCGTCGTCGCGACGGTCATGCTCATCGTCTTCTTCCACGAAGCCCGCAAACTCGCCGGCCGCGGCGCGGCTGCCGATGTCATTTCGAGCGACGGCGAAGCCGAAGTCGAGAAATCTTCTCCAAGTCCGGCCGCGTCAGCCTCGGAAGATCTCTCCGCTCCGCTTCGCTCCGGTCGAGATGACAGGGGAGAGGGGCGATCCGATCAATCCGCAGAGCAGCCCGTCTCGATGCTCGACAACTACCGTCGCGCGCTCACCGACTGGCCGTTCATGTCGATGGTCGTGTTCATGTTCTGCTATACGATCGCGTACTTCCAGCTCACCAGCGGCCTGCCGATCGCGCTCACGCAGCTCGGCATGGGCACGGACCAGTATTCCGTGCTGCTCACGATCAACGGTGGCATGCTGTGCCTGCTGCAGATCCCGTCGCTCGCCGTGTTCAACCGCATGAGCAACACGCGCGTGCTCGTCCTCGGCATGCTCATGACCGCGGTCGGTTACGCGTTCCAGATCGGCGCGACCACATGGCACGGCTTCGCGATCGCCGCCGTGCTGTGGACGCTCGGCGAACTCGGCACATTCCCGATCGCCGCGACCACCGTCGCGAACCTCGCCCCGGCGAACGCGCGCGGCACGTATCAGGGCCTGTACAACCTCGTCTGGTCGCTGTCGAACGGCGCCGCGCCGCTGGTCGGCGGCTGGATGATTTCCCGCTTCGGCAGCCGCACGCTGTGGATCTGCTGCACGGCGATGTTCCTGCTCGTCGCCGCCGGGTTCGCCGCGACCAAGGGCGCTCGCGAACGCGCCGTGGCCCGCAACCTGCGTGAAGCCGACCTCATCGGGTGAGTGGCTCGTTCTGTTCCGCAGTTGCTTTCCGTGCGGCGTGCGAGGCGACGGTGTTGGACCGTAGTCGATTGGCATCGCGCGGTTGCTTCCATCCGATGTCGTAGCCGCGCGCGTCTAGTAGTGGTCTTTCGCGGACAGAATACACAGTCGGTCGCCGTCGACCGTGTAGATCAGCCGGTTTGCCGCGTCGATGCGACGTGACCAGGCGTTGTCGAATATCCACTTAAGCGGTTCCGGCTTGCCGATGCCTGCGAACGGGTCGCGCTGCATGTCTCTGATGAGTGTGTTGATGCGTTTAAGCGTTCGTTTGTCCTGTGATTGCCAGTACAGGTAGTCGTTCCACGCGTCGTCCGTCCAGCACAGCAGCATCATTCATCCTCCGGTTCAATGAGGTCGTGCTGCGCGCCGCCGCCCTGCTCGAGTTGCGCGATGCCGCGCGCGACCTTGCTGCGCAGATACGGGTTTTGCGCCACTCGCGCCGATTCCATAAGCGAATCGTAGTCGTTGACGCTCATGACGATCACGTTGTCTTCGGGGTTGACGTTGGTGACCAGCAGCATGTCGGCGTCTTCGTTGACCTTGCGCATGTATGACTTGAGATTGTTGCGGAACGCGCTGTACGACACTGCCTGCACCATGTTGATCTCCATTCGCGGCGGCGATAGTGATTGTACAGGATATTGTACTATGTAATGTGGTGCGGGGTTGGGCGGCGCGATGCTGCGGGGCGCGTGAATCGGTACGGTTGTGGCGGTCATGGTCGTCGCTCCTTCGTCGATACGGCTGCGGGCCGGTTTCGGCTGCGCGATGTCCGATGACCATATCCGATACCGACTTCCCCGCGCAAGCCAAACCGGGGTATGTGGTCGAAAGGTATCGGGTTATCCACACCCGGCGTGTCTGTCCACATTTGTTGTGGATAACCGACTGTTCGGCCTCGCTCAATTTGTGGATAAGTCCGGCGGATTGTGTCGGAGTCTATGCCAACGCTCGATCGATGAGTTCGTTGATGGCTTCCTCTCGCGTGAGGTGATGCGTCTGCGCGTAAACGAGGAGCTTCTGTTCGCGGGTGAGTCCAGATTGCGCGAGGCTTTGGCCGAGTGCCTGCCGCGTGTATTCGCTCGGTGTGATGTGCTTGATGTTGGCAGCGGCCTCCACGAGCGTCCACAGCTCGTCCGGAACGCGGATGGTGTGGGCCTTCATATCGACGCGACTTGGCGGGAACGGATCCGATTCGCGGGTGAGCGTGCAATCCGGGAACCCGTCCTCGGCCTCCTGTGCCCAGCGTTCGACCATTTCGTCGGTGATGGGTGTGCCGTCTTCGGCCAGATACTGCTTCATGCTTGACTCCATTCTTTGAAGAATCCTTTGGTCAGATAGTTGGCGTGAATGATGAGCGGTGCCTTGTCCGCGGTCTTGACATACACGAGTTCGATCGCACGGCGCTGCTGGTCGAATCCGACGGCCGCCCAACGCGGCGGATCGGCGTCGTGATCCCGTGCGCGGATGCGGGCCGGGCCGATGCGCGTGACGAATGCCGACTCGATCTGCGCACTCGTCAACCCGTGTGCGGTCAACGCGTGCGGGTGGATGTCGATATCGGGTTCCTGATGATCATCGTACCATGCCGTATGACGATTGTCATACATTGGGAATGGGCTGTCGGTCATTGATCGTCCTTTCGCGTCGGTGCGGAATGGACGATGACTGTACGTATCAGCTGGTCCCCGCGCAAGCCAAACCGGGGTATGTGGTCGAAAGGTATCGGGTTATCCACACCCGGCGTGTCTGTCCACATGTGTTGTGGATAACCGACTGGCGTCTTTTGTGGCGATTGTGGATAACTCTGATGATCGTGCCGGCGATGCTGCGATGTCGCCGTGCTGTCATGTGCGATATCCACGGAATAGTGATCGTTAACGCGGGTGTGCGGGCGGCGGGGTAAGGTGGCGCGGTATGAGTGAAGATACTGCTGTGAACGGCGTCAACAACGACGCCGCGACGAATACCGATAATGTCGTCAACGGCACCGCGGTGAATATCAATGATGCCGCCGCCGTCAACGACGCGATCGCCGCGTTCCCCAAACTGCGTGCCCGCACGCTGCGTTTCGGCTGCGGCGCGCCGCGCTCCGCACAGGTGATCGGCGACGGCACCCGCGCCCTGTTCCTGCGCTCGGACGGCCCCGAAGACCTCGTAACCGCGCTGTGGCTGAGCGTGATCTCCCCAGACGGCACGCATCATGAGGCCAAACTCGCCGACCCGCGCGACCTGCTCGCCGATGCGGATTCCGAGGACGTGCCGGCCGAGGAGAAGGCCCGCCGCGAGCGTGCCCGCGAAGGTGGCATGGGCATCGTGAGCTACTCGGTCGATGCTGCCGGCCGCCGCGTGGTCTTCACGATCAACGGCCGTCTGTTCCTCACCGAAATCATTGACGGTACCGCTCTCGATGACGCCCCGACCGCCCGCACGCGTCAGCTTGCCGCACCCCAGCTCGACACCGACGACCAGTGGATCTACGGCCCGGTCCTCAACCCGCGCATCAGCCCGGACGGCAAGCACGTGCTGTACACGACTGGCGAGCATCTCATCCTCATCGACATCGCCGACTGGGACGATGCGCAGGCCGTCGCCGATCAGCCGGCCGGCGAACTCAACGACGGCGTGTTCGTCGCCGCGGACAATGCGGAAGCCGCGCTGCTGGAAGGTACGATCGCCGCGGACGACGACGAGACGGTGGCCGGCGACCGGATCGGCTCGATCTGGAGTGTGTGCGACAACGATCGCAGCGGTGACAACGATGGCGAACATGTCGCCGAAAACACGTGGAAGATCGGTCTCGCCGAGTTCGTCGCAGGCGAGGAGATGGACCGCTATGACGGCTTCTGGTGGGGGCCGGACTCGCGCCACATTCTCTTCGAGTCGTTCGACATGTCGCCCGAACCGATGTGGTACATCAGCGACCCGGCCAACCCCGACCATCCCGCGGACGGCCGCCACTACCCGCGCGCCCTCACGCGCAACGCCGACACGCATCTGACCGTCGCCGAGCTCTCCTTCGATGACAACGATCGCTACTGCGGCATCGCCGGTGCGTCCGTCAAGTGGGATCGCAAGACGTACGAATACATCGCCGCCGTCAACTGGAACAAGGGCCACGATCTGATCGTGCTCGTGCAGGATCGCTGCCAGCGCAATGATCAGGTGCTCGCGGTCACGGTCGATGGCGCGCAGTCCGGTGCGACGCGCGTGCTCGAAACGCACCACAACGACCAGTGGATCGACCTCGTGCACGGAACGCCAACGTTCGCGCCGGACGGTCGACTGATCTGCCCGCTCAACGATATGGACACGGACACGAACCGGCTGACGGTCGACGGCCGGCCGTTCACGCCGGCCGGCTGGAACGTGCGCGACTTGCTCGACGTGACCGATCACGACGTGCTCGTGCGCGTGCAGCGCGAACCCGATCTCGCGCCCGACGTGCCGGCCGCGTGGGCCGACGGCGACGCGGCAGGTGTCGCGGACGAGCGGCTGGTCGGCGGTCACGACGCTCGCAGTTTCGACGTGGTGAGCATTGCATACGATGGCACGGTCACGCCGGTCACCACTGCCCCCGGCGCATGGACGGCCTCGCGCGGACCGCGCGGCATCGTCGTGTCCGGTCACGACATGACCCATCTCAAATCGCAGATGTGGCACGAGACGATCGCCCCGCAAACCGGCGACCAGCAGCCCGCCGGCCCGAGCGCAACCCAACCGCGCCGCTTCGAGATCGCGAACCATGCCGCCGAACCGGGCTTCACCGCGAACGTCACGTTCATGCGGCTCGGCGAACACCGCCTGTACACGGCCATCATCGCGCCGAGCGCCAGCAGCCCGTACGCGCACGCCGAGCAGCTGCCGGTGCTCATGAAGCCGTACGGTGGACCGGGATTCCAGCAGGTCATCGCGAACCAGTACATGTACTGGGAAGCGCAGTGGTGGGCCGATCAGGGATTCCTCGTGGTGACGGCGGACGGCCGCGGCACCACCGGCCGCGGACCGAAGTGGGACCGCGAGATCTTCGAGAACATGAAGGACGTGACGCTAGCCGACCAAGTCGATGCCGTGCACGCGCTGCCTGACGCGATCGCCGCGCTCAACGCCGACGAATCGCTGCGCGCCGGCAACGACACCGGCGACAGCGCCGCCCGCCCGGCCATCCCCGCCCCCGACCTTGACAAGGTATGCATGATCGGCTGGTCGTACGGCGGCTTCCTCTCCGCGCTCGCCGTGCTGGACGCGCCCGACGTGTTCAAGGCCGGTTGCGCCGGCGCCCCGCCGACCGACTGGACGCTGTACGACACGCATTACACCGAGCGCTATCTCGGCCTCGACCCCGAGGTGTACGCGCGCAACGGCATCGTGCAGGATGCGCCGAAACTGCATCGCGCGCTCATGCTCATCCACGGGTTCGCCGATGACAACGTCACCATCGCGCACAGCCTGCGACTGAGCCAAGCGCTCATGGCCGCCGGCCGGCCGCACACGTACCTGCCGCTCACGGGCATCACGCACATGACCAACGACGAGACGGTGGCCGAGAACCTGCTCACCCTCCAGCGCGACTTCCTGCGCGACGCCCTCGACCTGTGCTAAGCCGTGAGCCTTCTAGCGGAAAACGGACGCTGGGACGCCCCCTAGCGACCGTTTTCCGCGAGAAAAGGGCCGCTCCTAGCGGGAAACGCCCTCTGCGGGGCGATTATGCGGTCGTTTTCCGCCAGAAACCTCCAGATCCTGGCGGAAAACGACCTCGCACCGTGCAAAGAGAGAGCGTGGCACCCGCGGAACTGCACCCGGGGCATGGTGCGCCGTCCCGCACCCGCCACTATGTGAGAGACCCGCGGCCGCATAGCGGTCGATGTGTGTTCGCCGAACGGATATCTGGACAGCGGCGCGTTTTATAGTGGGGCTGATGCCAGCGGCCGTGGTGTGAAAAGAGGATGTACGTGCACACGATTTTGAGGATCTTCACCCGCGACTTCCTGCGGATCGTCCGCAACCCCGTCGCCCTCGTGGTCACGCTCGGCGTGGCCATCATCCCGTCGCTGTACGCATGGTTCAACATCCTCGCCAACTGGGACCCGTACTCGGCCACCGGCAACCTGCAGGTCGCCGTCGCCAACGACGACGCCGGCGCGACCAACGACCTCGTCGGCAGTCTCAACGCCGGCAAGCAGGTCGTCGCGCAGCTCAAGAAGAACAGCAGCCTCGGCTGGCGGTTTGTCAGCGAGGAACAAGCCATCCAAGGCGTGCAGTCCGGCGAATACTACGCGGCGATCGTCCTGCCGAAAGACTTCAGCGAAAACCTCGTCGGCTCGGTCACCGGTTCGAAGAACAAACCGCAGATCAAGTACTACGTCAACGAAAAGAAGAACGCGATCGCGCCGAAGATCACCGACACCGGCGCGACGACGATCGATTCGCAGATCAACGCGACGTTCGTCTCGACCGTGGCCGAAACGCTCGCGGACACGATCACGAAAGCCGGCAACACGATCGGCGACGCGGCGAACGATACGCAGCAGGACACGATCGGCGACCTCAATACCGTGCTCGCCGACCTCGACGACGTGCAGCGGTCGCTGACCGACCTGCAGTCAACCATCGACCAGTCGACCGGCACGATCGACAGCGCGAAGCAGAACGTCGCCGATCTCAAATCGACGATCGCCGCGGCTAAACTCGCGTCCGGCAACGCGGGCGGCCTGCTCGCGCAGGCACAGTCCGGCGCGCAGGACTTCTCCACGCAGCTCGTCGGCAAACTCGACGACGGGTCCGCGCAACTGTCCGCGCTCGCCGTCACCGCGAACCAGTCGGCCGGCACGATCACCGGCACGTTCAACCAAGCGCAGGATTCGGTCGACACCGTCACCGACGCGATCAACAAGCCGCTCGACAGCGTCGCCGCAACGATCGACCGGATCAAAACCGCGCTCAACGATGCCGGACTGCCGCAAGACACCACTGATAAGGTCGGCCAACGCATCTGGAAACAGGTCGATGCGATCGACCAGGCCATAACCCAGCAGCAACAGCAGGTCGCCACGTTCCACCAGGACACCACGCAGTTCATCACGAGCGGCAAGGATGCGACCGGCAACCTCTCCGGCGCGCTCACCGACACCGCAAGCGGCGGCATCGCCACGCTGGGCACCGCGCGAAGCAGCCTCACCGGCACGATCCTGCCGAACATCACCGCCTCACTGAACAGCTTCTCCGCGCTCAACGGCACCCTGAACGGCACGCTCACCTCGCTCGACTCGACGCTCGACCAGACCAGCGGGCTGCTCGACCAACTGTCCTCAACGCTTGCGCAGACCAAAACCACGCTCGGCGCCACGAAGGACTCGCTCGCACAGGTCTCCGCCGACATCACCACCGTGCGCACCGACATCGCCGCGCTCGACAGCTCGGCCGCGTACCAGAAGATCCGCGACGCGCTCAACCTCGACAGCAAGGGGTTCGGCGAGTTCATGGGCACGCCGGTCACGCTGCACACGAACGTCGTGTACCCGGTCGACAACTACGGGTCGTCGGTCACGCCGTTCTACACGAACCTCGCGCTGTGGGTGGGCGGCTTCGTGCTCATCGCGATCTACAAGCTCGAGGTCGACCGCGAATCGCTCAAGCACGTGACCGCCACGCAGGCGTATCTCGGCCGCTGGCTGCTGCTCGTGACGGTCGGATTCATGCAGTCGGTCATCGCGTGCGTTGGCGACCTCGTGCTCGGCATCCAGTGCGACCATCCGCTGCTGTTCATTCTCGCGGGCGTGTTCTGTTCGTTCGTGTACATCAACATCATCTACGCGCTGGCCGTCGCGTTCCGGCATATCGGCAAGGCGGTCGCGGTCATCCTCGTCATCATGCAGATCCCGGGCGCGTCCGGCCTGTACCCGATCGAACTCATGCCCGACTTCTTCCGCGAACTGCACCCGTGGCTGCCGTTCACGTACGGCATCAACGCGATGCGCGGGCCGATCGCGGGCCTGTACGGCGGGCAGTACTGGTCGGACATGCTGCATCTCGCGTACTACCTGCCGGCCGCGCTGTTCGTCGGCCTCGTCGTGCGGCGGTACGCGATGAACCTGAACGCGCTGTTCGACCGTCGCCTCGGCGACACGGACCTGATGATCACCGAACACAATTCGATGGTCAACGAGCGCGTGAGCCTGACGCGCGTGTTCCGTGCGGTGTCCGACAGCGCGGACATGCGCGAGGTCATCAAGCGGCGCGCGCACCGGTTCTTCGCGATGTATCCGCGCATGATCGTCGCCGGTCTCGCGCTGCTGACCGTGCTGCCGGTCGTGTTCCTCGTGCTGCTGTTCGTGCTGCCCGCGAAGATACAGATGCTGACCGCGTGGATCGCGTCGATCATCGTGATCGACGCGTATCTGATCGTGGTGGAATACACGCGCGAAAGCTACGCGCGCCAGCTTGGCGTGAGCGCGATGAGCGCGGACGAGTTCCGCGACGTGATGCTCAACGGCTACGTGTGGCGGCGCACGCACGGGCGGCATGAGGCGCGGCGTGCGGGCGGCTTGGCTGCCGCGGCTGCCGTTCCGGGATTGCTCGGCGGATTGGCGGCCGGCGCCGCGCGTGACAATCGCACGGACGTTGCGGACGATCTGGAATACGGTTCCAGCCCGGACATCAACGAGATCACGCAGGAGCTGCCGATTCTCGGCGGCCGCCATCGGCGTAGGCATGCTGCCGATCCGACTCCGACCGACTCGGCCACTCCTGTCATTTCGACCGAGCGTAGCGAGCGGAGAAATCTTTCCGGTGAATCGGCGACGGAAGATTTCTCGACTCCGCTGCGCTCCGCTCGAAATGACAATGGTGTGGATCGCTCCGCTCGAAATGACAATGGTGGGGGAACCGGTTCTGCCGGCAACGGCAATCACACGACGGAAGGAGACGCGCGATGAGGAACATCTGGCGAATCTTCGTGCGCGACGTACGCCAGTCCACGCGCAACGTGATCGCGGTCATCGTCGCGATGGGCCTGGTCATCATGCCGTCGCTGTACGCGTGGTACAACATCGCCGCCAGCTGGGACCCGTACGGCAACACCAAGTCGTTGAAAGTCGCCGTCGCGAACGTCGACAAAGGCTACAAGTCCGAACTCATGCCGGTCACCATCAACGTGGGCGAGACCGTGACGAACGCGCTGCGTGCCAACCACCAGCTCGACTGGCAGTTCGTCGACAAGGACAAGGCCATCGACGGCGTGCACTCCGGCGAATACTACGCCGCACTCGTCATCCCGAAGAGCTTCAGCGCCGACATGATGACGCTGTTCTCCGACAAGGTCAAGCACGCGAAGCTCGAATACTACCTCAACGAGAAAATCAACCCGATCGCGCCGCACATCACCGATCAGGGTGCATCCACGGTCGCCACGACCATCGACCAGACCTTCGTGAAAACGCTCGGCGAGGTCGCGCTCAACCTCGCATCCAGCGTCGCGGACTACGCGCAGAGCCCGGAAATGTCGCAGTACGTGACGAACGCGACCGAGCACCTGTCGTCGATGTCGTCCAAGCTCACGAGCACGGCCGCGCAGATCGACGCGTACTCGTCGCTGCTTGGGGCTGCGAACGATATCATCACGTCCACCGACAAACTGCTCGGATCGGCCGGATCTGGCGCCGCCGATACCAAAAAGGCCATCGCGCAGGCGAGCGACGGCGTGAGCGGGCTCGACAGCGCGCTCACCGGCGCGACGAGCGGTGTGAAAACCGCGCTCGGCCAGGCCGATTCGTCGTACGATTCGATCAGCAAGCAGATCGACGCCGCGTTCGACGACGTGAACTCGCAATCCTCGCAGGTCTCCGGCAAACTCACTGACCTGCAAGCCAAGATCCAGGAACAGGCCGACGGATTCGGCTCGTACGCGTCCGCGCTGGACTCGCTCGCGCAGTCGCTGGCCGACCAGACCGGCACGACGATCGGCGAACAGGCCGTCTCGGACGTGCGCTCGGCGCTCGGCGCGGCTTCCGCGAAGGCCCGCGACGCTCAGACGGCACTCGCCGACGCCGCCGCCTCGCTCGGCGACGCGGCGAAACAGCTCAACACGGGCACCGCCGACGCTGACGCCGCGCGCCAGCAGCTCAAGGACAAGATCGCCGCCGCGCGGCAATCCGTCAGCAGCCTCAACGACTCCTACAACGCCACGCTCAAGCCGCAGCTCGACGCGCTCGCATCATCCATGAACGACGTGGCCACGCAGACCGGCACCGTGGTCGACGGGCTGAGCGCCACCATCAGCAGCGTTTCCGGACTGTCGGGCAGCATGTCGGGCAGCATCTCCGGCATGCGCACGGCGATGTCCGACGCGTCGTCCACGCTCGCCAAATCGGCCGCGAAACTCGACGATCTCTCATCGACCATCAAGTCCACGCTGTCGGGCGGCGTGCCGGACGTGTCGTCGCTCACCAGCGACCCGGATACGCTCGCGACCGTGCTGAGCGCGCCGGTCTCCGTTAACCGCATCGCCGTGTATCCGATCGCGAACTACGGCTCCGCGATGACGCCGTTCTACACGGTGCTGTCGATCTGGGTCGGCGCGATCATCCTCGTCGCCATGCTCAAGGTGTCGATCTCCGACCATGAGAAGGCGAAGATCCTCGGACTCGGCAACGAACTGCCGCTCGGCGAGACGATGGGGCTGCGCGAGGCGGTGATCGCGGGACGCGCCGCGGGACCGGCCGCCGCGCTCGACGTGCTCATGAAGCCTCGGCCCGAATCGCCGGGCAACGCGAGCCGGTTCGGACTGAAACTGCATCAGGAATACTTCGGACGGTACATGATCTTCGGGGCGCTCGCGCTCATGCAGGGCACGCTCGTGTGCCTCGGCGACCTGCTGTATCTGGGCGTGCAGTGCGAGCATCCGTTGCAGTTCCTGCTCGCCGGGTGGCTGGCCGCGCTCGTGTTCTCGTCGCTCATGTACACGCTCACCGTCTCGTTCGGCGACATCGGCAAGGCGATCGCGGTGGTGCTGCTCGTCGTGCAGGTGGCCGGCACGGGCGGCACGTTCCCGATCGAGACGTTGCCGACGTTCTTCCAGATCCTGTCGCGGTGGCTGCTGTTCCCGTACGCGGTGGACGCGATGCACGCGGCGATGGCCGGCTCGTACGGCATGGAATATTGGGTGTCGATGGGCAAGCTGGCGCTGTTCCTCGTGCCGGTGCTGCTGCTCGGGTTGGTGCTGCGCAAGCCGGTGATTCGCCTGAACGATTGGATCATCCGCAACCTCGAAAGCACGAAGGTGATGTGACGGGAGCGGCGCGTGTTGCGCGGACGGGCATGGTGTTTTGCCCGGTTTCTCGCGTCGGCGGATTGGGTAGCATGGTGGCATGGATCTGAGGATGCTTGATGAGAACCGGTACGCCGACGAGATGCGCGGGAAGGTGCTGCCGGCATTGACGCGATGCCGCGCCGAAGGATGGATGGAACCGGCCGAAGTGGATGGGCTGCCGGTGTTGCCCGGAACCGCTGTCCGTGGCGCTGAGGGCGGCGGTGACGCAGCGGATGCGGCGCACGCCGGCAAGCTGCACTACGTCTGCTACGACGCGGCCAAGTTCGACGCGTTGCGCGAGGACGATGCGACCGGCATCTTCCGCGGCGCGATCGTCATCTCGCACGGCTTCACCGAGTTCTCCAAGAAATATTCCGAACTCATCTGGTACTTCCTCCTCGCCGGCTATTCCGTCTGCCTCATGGAACACCGCGGCCACGGCCATTCCGCCCGCGACGTGAGCGACGACTGGCTTGTGTGGATCGACGATTGGCACCGCTATGTGGCCGACCTCGCCAAATTCGCCGACACGATCGGCAAACAGTACGCCGACGGACAGCCGCTCAACCTGTTCTGCCATTCGATGGGCGGCGGCATCGGCGCGGCCGTGCTCGAACAGCATCCGACCCTCTTCGACAAGGCCGTGCTCTCCGCCCCCATGATCGCCCCCGCCACCGGCGTCCCGAACTGGCTGGCCCGCGCGCTCGCCGAAGTGATGTGCGGCATCGGCCTTGGCAAGCATCCGGTGTTCGGCCAGGGGCCGTTCGTGCCGGAGTACAAGCCGGAGGAACATGTGGGCGCGTCCGCGGCGCGCACGCGCTGGTATCACGAGTGCCGCTGCGAGGACGAGCGTTGCCAGACCAATGCGGCCGCCTTCGCGTGGGTGCGCGAGGCGCTGCGCCTCTCGCACGCGGTACTCAAGCCGGACGCGTGCGAGAACATCGAGACGCCGGTGCTGCTGTTCCAGGCCGGCCGCGACATCTGGGTGCTCAACGAACCGCAGAACCGGTTCGTCGCCCGCGTGAAGAACGGCGGCGGCGACATTCGGCTGGTGCGTTACCCCGAGTCGGTGCATGAGATCTTCAGCATGCCGAACGACACGTTCCGCCCGTACCTCAAGCAGATCCTCGACTTCTACGAGTCGAACGAGATCCAGACGCTGTGACGGCTTTCGCCACACGGAGAGCTATTCGGCGCCGGCTCGCACCTGCTTGAGGTAGCGGTAGACGGACGGCTGGGATACGCCGAGCCGTTCCGCGACCGTGTCGACCGCGCCCTTGAGTGTGAACACACCCGCGTCCTCCAGCTCG
This sequence comes from Bifidobacterium sp. SO1, assembly GCF_018555335.1. Taxonomy (NCBI): domain Bacteria; kingdom Bacillati; phylum Actinomycetota; class Actinomycetes; order Bifidobacteriales; family Bifidobacteriaceae; genus Bifidobacterium; species Bifidobacterium sp. SO1. The sequence continues at coordinate 30,430 of NZ_JAFEJR010000019.1, forward strand.
CGGATGAGGGCGAGCCGTTCGTCGCGGCTCATGCGCTCCGGTTCGACCCCCGCGTTCGCGCAGAACGCCGTGATGCGGCTGATGGTCAGATCCTCGGCGTTCACGGAGAAGTTCTCGATCGGCGCGGACAGGCGCGCATGCGACGCGGCAGCGCCGGCCGGGCCGGCCGCGGAACCGGCTCCTGGATCGCACGCGCAGCACCGGCATCCCGGCTCATGGCCGTCGTGGCCTGCCGCACGGTCGGTCTGTCCGACGGTCCCGGCGTCGCCGGATCCGCCGCCTTCGCCGTGCGCGCCGGTCTCCGTGCCGTTCGCGTCCGCCGTGCCGTCGGCGGTCTTCGCGTCGGCTGCCGCGTCGGCCGCCCCGTCGGCCTCCGCGCCCGCGGCATCCCCGGCCAGCGTGCTTCGCCGCACGGCCGCGCCGAACCCCTTCGGCATCGCCGGCGCCAGATAGTCGAACAACTGGGCCACCGCATGCACCGCACCCACCAGCGTCGACGCGTCGTGGTTGATGCACAGCGTCCCGATGGCATCCCCGTCCTCGTCGCGGATGAAGAACGTGGACGACACCAGCTCGCGCCCGTCCGCCGTGGTGCCCGTGTAGCGCGTGATGTAGTCGCGCCGCTCATATTCGCGGTTGCGCCACACCCGCAGGATCAGGTCGGTGGCCGGCCCGCCGAGCGAGCGTCCGCTGACGTGCCCGTTGGCGATGGCCACGATGGAATGTTCGAAGTCGCGGCAGTCCTGCAGCACGACCTCGGTGTTGCGTCCGAGCGCCACGCCGAGGAAGTCGACCAGCGCCGCGTAGGGCTTGAGTTCGGGGGAGATGTTCGGTGATGCTGGCATGTGCTCTCTTCTCGGGTGATTCGTCTGGTTCGGTCGGTTCGGGCTGTGCGGGCCGACCGGTCGGACTGCTCGGTCTGTAACGGTCCACGCCGGTTCGGACTGTTCCGGTCGGTTCGGACGGACTGGGCAGGCCGTCCGGCAGGACTACAGGCGGTTCGATCGGACCGTGGGTTCGTGCCGATCCGCAGCGCCCGCCGCCGCGCGGTGTGCCATCATCCTAGACGCACCCGCGCGATCGCGCCCGCCCGCGTCCGTTCGACGAAAATCCGCAAAGTGATAATAATTTATCTTTCTGCAAAATAATTATCATTCCCGTAACACAACGCGACCAGACCCGCAACGTGCCCGGCCCATACTGTCATGCAAACGCCGCGGATATTCGATCCGCGACGGCACGGTGTAAGGAGGTGGCCACGATGGAGACTTCACAGGCCGACTATGAACAGGACGATCTTCAGCGCGGGCTCAAGCCACGGCATATGCAGATGATCGCGATCGGCGGCGCGATCGGCGTCGGATTGTTCTACGGATCGTCCGGCGCGATCCAGTACGCCGGGCCGGCCGTGCTGCTGGCCTACGCGATCGCCGGACTCGCGATCTTCTTCGTGTGCCGCGCGGTCGGCGAGATCGCGGTCGAGGAACCGGTCGCCGGCGCGACCGTCGCCTACGCGAGCCGCTACATCCACCCGTTCGCCGGATTCGCGCTCGGCTGGACCGGCCTGCTCGGCTGCATCGGCGGCATCGGCGCCGAGTTCAGCGCCCTCGGCGCGTACGTGCAGTACTGGTTCCCGCAGGTGCCGACGTGGGTGTCCGGAGCCGTCGCGCTGGCCGTGATCGCCGCCGTGAACCTCGTGTCCGTATCGTCGTTCGGCGAGATGGAATTCTGGCTGTCCGCGATCAAGGTCGTCACGATCCTCGCGATGATCGCCTGCGGCAGCTGCATCATCGTGACCGGACTCGGCGACGGCGGCCACGCCGCGCTGCTGCACAACCTGACCGCCAGCGGCGGGTTCCTGCCCAACGGCCTGACCGGCCTGATGTTCTCGCTCGTGCTCGTCGCGTTCGCGTTCGGCGGCACCGACTCCGTCGCCTGCGCCTCGGGCGAGGCGGCCAACGTGAAGAAGACCCTGCCGAAGGCCGTCAACGGCGTGTTCTGGCGCATCATGATCTTCTACGTCGGCGCCACGCTCGTCATGCTGTGCATGTGGCCGTGGAACAAGCTCGCCGGCGTCGGCAGCCCGTTCGTGCAGGTCTTCTCGCAGATCGGTATCCCGGCCGCCGCCTCGATCATCAACTTCGTCGTGATCACCGCGTCGCTCAGCTCGCTCAACAGCGGCATGTACCTCTACAGTCGCCAGATCTACAACCTCGCGTTGCAGGGCCGCGCCCCGAAGGCGCTCGCCAAGGTCTCCAAGCACAAGGTGCCGTACGCGTCCGTGCTCACGATCTCCGCAGGCCAGATCCTCGGCGTGCTGCTCATGATGGTGCTGCCCGAGCGCGCGTTCGAACTGTGCTCCGCGATCGTCGTGTTCATGCTCGTGTTCGGCTGGGTGTGCGAGCTGCTCAGCGAGCTGCACTTCCGCACGATCAAGCGCCGCGAAGGCAAGGAAGACGAGCTGACGTTCAAGATGCCGTGGTGGCCGTACTCGAACATCTTCGCGCTCGCGTTCATGGCGCTGATCCTCGTGATGATGGCGATCATGCCGGCCTACCGGATCACGTACCTGGTGACGGTGCCGTGGATGCTGATGCTGTTCGTCGTCTACCGCGTGCAGGAGCGCTCGCGGGCCAAGCGTGAGCTGGCCGTGGACGTGAGCCGCGGCGTGGCAGTCACGGATGGCGCGGTTCCGGCTGCGGTGGTGGCCGCCGAAGTCGCGGACGCCGAACCGGCGGCGGTTTCGGCCGCGGTTGCTGTGGCAAGCATCTGAAGCGATTAAGCTAAATACAGTTTGGCCGCAGGCCCGCGGTGGCAGCCCGGGCCGGGGCCGCAAACGGAGTGCCGGTTCGACATGTGCCGGCACTCCACGTATGTCAGAAAGGAAACACGTCAATGACCTACGATTTCACGTCCATCATGGATCGCCACGGCAAGGATTCCATCGCGGTTGATGGCCCGGGCACCATGCCGGGATTCGCTCCCGATCCGCCGAAGGAAGGCTTCGACGTGATTCCGATGTGGGTCGCCGACATGAATTTCCCCACCGTCCCGACCATCACCGAAGCGATCATCGAACGTGCCAAGCATCCGGCGTTCGGCTACTTCCAGCCCACCGACGAATACTTCGACTCGATCATCAAGTGGCAGTCCGTGCGCAACGGCGTGACCGGCCTGACCAAGGAGGCCATCGGCTATGAGAACGGCGTGCTCGGCGGCGTGATCTCCACGCTGACCGCGTTCGCGGCCCCCGGCGACTCGGTGCTGCTGCACAGCCCGACCTACATCGGCTTCACGATGAGCATCGAGAACAACGGCTACCACATCGTCCACAGCCCGCTCAAGCGCGACGAGAACGGCATCTGGCGCATGGACTTCGAGGACATGGACCGCAAGATCAAGGAGAACAACATCCACGTCGCCGTGTTCTGCAGCCCGCACAACCCGTGCGGCCGCGTGTGGGAGCGCTGGGAGATCGAAAAGGCGATGGAGGTCTACAAGGCGAACGACGTCGTCGTTATCTCCGACGAGATCTGGTCCGACATCATCCTCTCCGGCCACAAGCACATCCCGACCCAGTCGGTCAGCGAGGACGCCCGCAACCGCACCGCCGCGTTCTACGCGCCGAGTAAGACGTTCAACCTCGCCGGCCTGGTCGGCAGCTACCACATCATCTACAACAAGTACCTGCGCGACCGCATCGTCGCCAAGGGCTCCAAGTCGCACTACAACGAGATGAACGTGCTCTCGATGCACGCGCTCATCGGCGCGTACAAGCCGGAAGGCTACGAGTGGTGCGACGAGCTGCGCGACGTGCTCACCGAGAACGTGGACTACGCCTACGACTACATCACCACGCACTTCAAGGGCGTCTCGCTCGCCAAGCCGCAGGGCACGTACATGCTATTCCTCGACTGCAGCGAATGGTGCAAGGAGCACGGCGTCGAACTGCCCGAGCTCGAGAAGCGCGGCTGGGACGTGGGCGTGGCCTGGCAGGACGGGCGCATGTTCAAGGCGCCGTGCGCGATCCGCATGAACCTCGCGCTGCCGCTGAGCCGCGTCAAGGAGGCAATGGACCGCCTCGACAAGTACGTGTTCAACGCGTAAGCCGTCGCCGGCTGGCCGGTTCGACTGATGTCCGCCGGCTGGCCGGTTTCCGTCCGACCGTTCCGGTCGTTGCGGCCGTAACCGAGCCCGCGTCGCAGTACGTTGGCTTGGTTGCGGCCGTTTCCGTGTGCCGCCCGATCCTGCGCGATACAATGCGTGGGTTTGTGATTCACGCAGAGGAAAGATCGGGCGGTGCAGTGATGGCGGAGCGCAGCGGACGGAGTCGTCGTCGGGAGCCCTCGTTCGAGCGCACCCCGCGCGACATCCTGATCGGCGCGGCGCTCGTGCTCGCCGGCGGCGTCATGTGGGGCACGAACGCCACCGTCTCGAAACTGCTCATGGGCACGTACCATGCCGATCCGCTGTGGATCGCGTGCGTGCGCGAACTGTTCGCCGGCATCACGTTCCTTGCCGTCGCGGCCGTGCGCCAGCGTCGTCTGCTGATCGGCGCGCTCGCCGACCGCAAGGGGTATCCGTCGCTCATCGGCAGCGCGCTGGTGTGCGTGCTGCTCGTTCAGGTCGCCTACCTGTGTTCGATCAACGCGACGAACGCGGGCACGGCGACCGTATTGCAATCGCTGAACCTGCTGTTCGTGCTTGCGTACGTATGCATCCGTAGGCGACGGTGGCCGAACCTGCGCGAAAGCGTGGGCGTGGCGCTCGCGTTCGCCGGCGTGGTGCTGCTGGCGACCGGCGGCGACCTGACGACGATCATGCTGCCGGCGATCGGCCTGATGTGGGGCCTGATCAACGCGGCCGCGACCGCCGCGATGTCGGTGCTGCCGATCCGGCTGATCGCGCGGTGGGGCAACATGACGGTGAACGGGATCATGTTCGTGATCTCGGGACTGGTGCTGCTGCCGGTGGTGCGGCCGTGGGCGAGCGCGCCGGCGCTGGACTGGTTCGGCGCCCTGCTGATGGTGTACACGGTGGTGTTCGGCACGTTCGGCGCGTTCGGACTGTTTCTGGCCGGGATGATGCGCGTTGGTTCGATGCGGGCGACGATGCTCGGCACAAGCGAGCCGGTCGCCGCGACGATCACGTCGGTGGCGTGGGCGGGCGCGGTGTTCTCGCCGGCCGATTTCGCAGGGTTCGCGATGATCCTCGCGATGGTGTTCCTGGTGCGCTGAGGCCGTAACTCAGCGGTGGTTGCGGACGGTGATGCGGGGGCAGCGCCGCGTAGCGTGCGTGCGGAGCGATGTTGCCGGCGCCGAAACGTAATGTACTGTTCACCATGCGTTCAGGTGTTGCTGGTTGCCGTGATGCCGCCGTATTCGACAATGGTGATATGAGTGGAACAAGCAAGGGTTCTCGCAACAACGTAGTGTGTGAAACGCTTCGTGAAACAGGCCGTGACGTCGCGGTCGGGTTCCGCGCGGCCATTGCCATGCGATCCGCGGTCCGGCGGACGGTGACGGCGGCTGTTGCGATCGTGGCCTCGCTGACGATGCTCGCCGCATGCTCGATGCCGGGCAGCGGCGGAAGCGGCAATGCGGACCCGGGCAAGACGCAGTCGTTCACGCCGGCCAAGGGCAAGGCCGAAGCCACGCTGAACATCGCATCCGGTTCGGAAAACAAGGAAGTAGCTGAAGCGATTCAGCAGGCGGTTGACGATTCCGGCGTGGCCGTCACCATGAACTACATGGGATCGCTCGACATCATGACCGCGCTCGAGAACGGCGGCGGCAATTACGACGCGGTCTGGCCGGCGTCGTCGATGTGGATTTCGATGGGCGACACCAAGCACATCGTCAAGGACGCGGCCAGCACGTCCACCACGCCGATCGTGTTCGGCATCGCCAAGTCCAAGGCCGTCGATCTCGGCTGGGCCGATTCGTCCGGCAAGACGAAACCGGTCAAGACCGCCGACATCCTCGCCGCCGTATCGTCCGGCAAACTCAAGTTCTCGATGACCTCGGCCACGCAGTCGAACTCCGGCGCGTCCGCGTATCTCGCGTTCATGACCGCGCTCACCGGACGCGACGAGCCGCTCAATGCCAACGATCTCAGCGATGCAAAGCTTACCAATCAGGTGACCGCGCTGCTCAAGGGCGTCGACCGGTCGTCCGGCTCGTCCGACTGGCTCAAGGACATGGTTGTCGCGAACCCCGACCGGTTCGACTCGATGGTCAACTACGAATCGCTGGTCATCCAGGCCGACAAACAGCTCACGCAGAACGGCCATGACCCGCTGCTGACGATCTATCCGGCCGACGGCATCGCGGTATCCGATTCGCCGCTCGGCTACGTCGATCGCGGGCAGAATCTCGACTCGTCGTTCGCAAAGTTTCAGAAGGCCCTGAGCTCCAAGGACTCCAAGCTGCTGTTCGAGCGCGCCGGTCGGCGCACCGGACTCGGCGGCACGCTTGCGTTCGGCAGCGACAACGATGTCAAGCAATCGTTCCGCGCCGAGTGGGGCGTGAACACGAGCGCCGACGCGCTGAAAACGATCGCACTGCCGTCGGCCGACGTGATCAGCCAGGCGCTCACCGTCTACCAGACCAAGCTGCGCAAACCCAGCTATACGATCTGGGTTGTCGACTACTCCGGCTCGATGAGCGGCGACGGCAAGGACGGCGTGGTCGGCGGGCTCAAGGCCGCGCTCGACCCGAACGAGGCGAAGCAGTCGCACATCGAACCGTCGGACGGCGACGTGAACATCCTCATCCCGTTCTCGTCCACCGCCGAAAACGCGACGCGCGTCAACGGCGCGAACACCGGCGAACTGCTGTCGCGCGCCGAGACCACCGAGGCGACCGGCGGCACGAACATCTACGACGGTCTGAACTCCGCGCTCGGCATGCTGCCGGAAAACCCGGGCAACTACACGACCGCGATCGTGCTCATGACCGACGGCCAGTCCGACACCGGCGACAAGAACTACTTCACCGACGAATACCGGTCGCGCGGGCAGGACGTGCCGATCTTCTCGATCATGTTCGGCGACGCCGACCCCGACCAGCTCAACGAACTCGCGAACCTGAGCAACGCGAAGGTGTTCGATGGCCGCGACGGCAATCTTGCCGCAGTATTCCGTCAAGTCAAGGGCTTCAACTGATGATCGGTGTGATTGCTGGATTCGTCATCGGACTGGGACTGGCCGGTCTCGCGTTCTGGCTGGCCGGCGGCGGTCTGCTCGGGATGGCGCTCGGCGTGGTGTGCGCGGTGGGCGGCTACATCGCCGGCTCGACGCTGTTGCAGCCGGAACGCCGGCTCGGCAAGATCGTCGTGTCCGCTCTGCCGAACGGGCAGAAGGCCGCGGCCGCGATCGACGACGCGAACGCTATGCTGAACCGCATCAGCATGCTCGCCGGGCAGATCGGCGACCCGCAGGTGCGGCGCGAGGCCGACGACTTCATCGCCGCGACGCGTGACCTGACGCGGTACGTGACCACCGACACGAGCGCGTACGCGACCTTGCGGCACTACACGAACGTGTACGGCGGGCAGACGGCGAAACTGCTCAAATCGTATGTTGACGTGGAACGCTCCGGGGCGCACGACCAGCTGCCGGTCGCCCAGCGCGAGACGGTCGAGGCGTTGCAGGTGCTCGAACGCACGGCGGCCGGGGAGCTGTCGCGTGCGGTGTCGGCCAAAACGCTCGGCATCGCGGCCGATTCCGAAGCGATCCAGCGCCTCGCCAGCATGGACGGCTATTCGACGGCGGGCGACGGCGGCGCGGAACATGACGATGCCGTACATGACGGTGCAGAGGGGAAGGCGCAATGAAACTCACGAAATCGAAGATCTTCGGACTCGTGTCGCTGGTCGTGGTCGTCATCGTGATCCTCGGCACGATCGTCTGGCGGCAGTCCCAGCCCAAGCCGGTCGAAATCCAGGAGGTCAACGGCTATCTCGGCGGCGAGAAAATCGGTCTGTTCGACGACGACGAATTCGCCAAACTGGCCGAGCAATCCGGCCTCAAGGTCAACTACCGCAAGGCCGGATCGCTGGCCATGATGGACGCCGACCGGGCCGGCATGGACTACCTGTTCCCGTCGTCGCGCGCGGCCGTCGAATACGGCAAGGCCAAGGGCGTGGACACGTCGAACGCCGACATCGTGTTCAACTCGCCGATCGTGATCTACACGCACAAGACCGTCGCCGACGCGCTCGTCGGCAGCGGGATCATGAGCAAGGATTCGGCCGGCGCGTACCACCTGGACATGGCCAAGGCCGTCGACGCGATGACGAACAACAAGACGTGGGCCGACGTCGGCTATCAGAACGGCTACGGCCAGTTCCGCATCGACTCGACCGATCCGGTCAAATCCAACTCCGGCAACGAATACGCGGCGCTCGTCGCGACGGTGCTCAACGGCGGACAGCCGGCCACAACCGACTCGGTCGCACGCGACTCCGCCAAGATCAAGGCGATCTTCGCGAAATCAGGCTGGATGGAAACCAGCTCGGAAGACAGCTTCAACCAGTTTCTGACGCTCGGAGTCGGCTCCAAACCCATGATGATCGGCTACGAATCGCAGCTGCTCGACCTCGCGGTCAACCAGCCGGACGCATTCAAACAGGTGAAGGACGATGTCGTGATCGTCTACCCCACGCCGACCGTGTGGAGCACGCACACGCTCATCGCGCTCGACGACAAGGGCTCGCAACTGCTGAAACTGCTCAAATCCGAAGCCGTGCAGAAGCTCGCATGGGAACGCCACGGGTTCCGTGCGGCCAACTTCGCCGGCACGGACTCCATCAAGCGGTTCAACGTGCCCGGCACGCTCGAACAGGTCACCGCCGTCACCGAACTGCCCAACAACGCCGCCATGCAGGCCATCATCAAAGCCTTGAGCTGAAACCAGCACCAACATCCGAAAGGGGAACCATCATGACCAAGCAACTCACCCTCGCCGACCTCGCCGGCGGCAACAACGCCGTCGTCTCGCCGAGCCTCGCCACACCCGCCGATCCGGCCGCCGGAACGGTCGTCCCCACCGCCGACCAGGCCAAGGCCGAAGCCGCGCTCACGCCGGACGAGCAGATCGCCAAGCTGCCCGCCGCCGACCAGCAGCAGATCGCCCAGCTCGCCGGCAACATCGACCTGACGCGCGACGGCATCGAATCGTCGTACGGCAAGGACGTGCAGCGCGCCACCTCCACGTTCGCCGACGAAATCCTCTCCGAAACCCGGTCCAAAGACACCGGCGAGGCCGGCGACCTGCTCGCCACCATGCTCACCACCATCGACGAGGCCGAACTCGGCGGCTTCCGCAAGCTCCCGATCATCGGCCAGGTCGCCGTCTCCATCGACAAACTGCGCCGCCGCTACCAGAAGGTCGACGCGCAGATCGACGAGATCATCACCAAGCTCGAACAGGCGCAGGCCAAGCTCGTCGCCGACATCTCCATGTACAACACCATGTACGAGCAGAACGCGCAGCAGTACCGCTCGCTCAAGCTCACCGTGCTCGCCGGCAAGAAGGCGCTCGCCGACTTCAACGCGAACCAGCTGCCCGCGCTCGAGGCCGAGGCGGCGAACAGCGGCGACGCGATGCAGGCGCAGGTGCTCAAGGACTTCAAGTCCAAGCTCGACCGGTTCGCCAAGCGGCTCGACGACCTCGACCGCGTGAGCGTCGTCACGCTGCAGACCGCGCCGCAGATCAAGATCATCCAGAACGCCGACCAGACCATCGTCGACAAGATCGACACAACCATCTCCACCACGATCCCGGTGTGGAAGTCGCAGATGGTGATCGCGCTGGGCCTGTCGAACCAGCGGCAGGCGCTCGACCTGCAGAACAAGGCCGACGACGTGACCAACAAGCTGCTCTCGCGCAACGCCGAGGCGCTGCACAAGGGCGCGGTGGACGCGGAGAAGGCGAACCAGCGGTCGGTGATCGAGATCGACACGTTGGAGAAGATCAACTCCGAGCTGATCGCCACGCTGCGCGAAACCGTGCAGATCCAGAAGGAAGGCAAGGCGAACCGCGAGGCCGCTCAGGTGAAGATGCGCCAGATCGAGTCCGATCTCAAGGCCGCGCTCATCGACAACGCGCAGCGGCTGTAGGAGCCGCCGGGCGGCGTAGCGGTCGTTTCCTGCTATGATCGGAGCCCTTCTGGAGGAAAACGACCTCTGCGGGCGCCTGTAGAGGTCGTTTCCCGCCAGAATCGATATCTTCTGGAGGAAAACGGACATTTTTGGCTCCCGTAGCGTCCGTTTCCCGCCAGAAAGCTCTGATCCTGGCAGGAAACGGACGCCATCCAGCCGTCTCCGCGGCCCCGCACTCCGCCCGCCTGGCCGTCGCCCCCGAATCAGGGACGAATCAGTGGTTTCCCTGAGCCTTTGCGCGCCGCGCACATGCCATGATGGACTCATGAGACTGTTAGGCAATATTCTGTGGCTGATCCTCGGCGGCCTGTTCCTGTCGCTCGGCTGGGCGATCGTCGGCCTCGTGCTGTGCGTGACGATCATCGGCATTCCGCTGGGACTCCAGGCGTTCAAAATGGCGGCGCTTACGCTGACGCCGTTCGGGCAGACGGTGGTGTACCGCGGCGGTGTCGGATCCACGCTGGCGAACATCCTGTGGGTGGTGTTCGTCGGCTGGTGGATGGCGATCGGGTATGTCGGCGCCGGATTGGCGAACTGCATCACGATCATCGGCATCCCGTTCGGCATCCAGTCGTTCAAGATGGCCAAACTGGCGCTGTGGCCGTTCGGCGCGGACATCGTCAGCGTGCGATAGCCGGGCGTGGCTCCGGCTCCGGTTATCTGCGAGATCTGCGAGCTGGGGGTAACGACCATCACTCAATCAGCATGACGTGGAACGGACCCATTACGCGTTCTTCGCGTCGTTCGTGATATGGGATGATCCGCGATGCGGACGTACAATGAGACCGTTGGGAGCGGTCGGTCTGATCCGGCCACACGATTCGAGCAAAGGGGATCGACCATGATTCTGGTCACCACCACGCCGTCGGTCGACGGCTACACGGTCACGAACTATCAGGGCATCGTGTTCGGCGAGGTCGTCGCCGGTGTGAACATGTTCAAGGACATCGGCGCGAGCTTTCGCAACATGTTCGGCGGCCGCAGCCAAGGTTACGAGGAGGAGCTGTTGAACGCCCGCAACGAGGCGATCGCCGAGATGCAGCAGCGCGCAGAAGCCCTCGGCGCGCATGCCGTGATCGGTGTCGACATCGACTACGAGGTGCTCGGCACCGACGGTTCGATGCTCATGGTCACCGCCTCCGGCACCGCCGTGCAGCTCGCCCGCAAGGCGTGACGGCAAGACGGCAAACCCGCGGGCAGTCGGCCGGCCTACACTGGTGACCCATGAGCAAGCATCATCACCGCGACCGCAGCTGGGCGCCCGCGCCGCCCGCATTGCCGGCCGACGCGCAGGTCATCGACAACCATACGCACGTCGCCTCCGTCGTGCCGTTCGCCCGTGCCATGAGCCACGAAGCGGTCGAAAAAGGCCAGCCGGAAGTCCCCGTATACGGCGTGGACGAATTGCTCGCCCAAGCCGCGGCGGTCGGCGTGACCGGCATCATCGACTGCGGCTGCGAACTGCCGAACCTGCAGGTTGCGATCGACATGGCCCGCGAACACCCGGGCCAGGTGCACGCGGCCATTGCCATCCACCCCAACGAAGCCGTACGCCACGGCCATCGCGCGGCGCCCGGTCCGGACGGACTTGCCGTGAAATACCAGCCGTACCACGACGTGAGCTTCGACGATGCGATGGCCGAAGTCGCACGGCTCGCCAGAGCATACCCGAAACAGGTCGTCGCGATCGGCGAGACCGGCATGGACCTGTTCCGCACCGGCGAATCCGTTGCGCACCTGCAGCGCGAGGCGTTCCGCGCGCATATCGCGCTCGCCAAGGAATTGAACCTGCCGATGCAGATCCACGACCGCGACTCGCACAGGGAAGTCATCGAGACGCTGCTCGCCGACGGCGCCCCCGAACGCACCGTGTTCCACAGCTACTCGGGCGACGCCGCGATGGCCGAGATCGCACGCGAGCACGGCTGGTACCTGAGTATGTCGGGAACGTGCAGTTACAAGGGCAACGACGGGATCCGCGAATCGGCCAGGATCGTCGGACTGAATCACGTGATGGTCGAGACTGACGCGCCGTACCTGACACCGATGCCATACCGCGGCCGGACGAACGCGCCGTATATGATCCCGTACACGCTGGCCGCGCTCGCGGACGTGTTCGACATGCCGATCGCCGACGTGGCGCGCGGCACGCGCGAGACGACGCGGACAGTGTACGGGATCTGACGCCAACCTTCTGACGCTCCCTCAGTCGGCCTTCGGCCGCCAGCTCCCTCAGCCGAGGGAGCCTAGGCTCGCTACGCTTGCATAACATATGCATCATTGCGCTGATCCTGTCGTGAATATGACGGATGTGCAAAGGACTGGGAAACGCCTTGTTTTTCCGGGCGTAGCGAACTGCGTCGGTCTGTGAAAAGTTGGCAAAAGTCCCAAACGCGCCTAGACTGGCCCCTAAGCAGCGAAGAAGCCCGTCGGAGAACGTGTTCCGGCGGGCTTCTTGCATGCGAGGTGGTGCTCAGGCGGAGGAAGGTCCCCTGCCACTGTGGAGGAAAGTGTTTATGGCGCAACAACCCGACGAAACCTTGCTGAAGGCCGACACGTTCACGAACGCGCCCAAGGTTTCCAAACGAACCCTCACCAAAGAGGAAAAAGAAGAACTTGAAAAGCGGCGCATGGCCGAGCAGAAAGAGGCCGTGAAGCTCGCCGAGACCGAGAGCAAGGGGCCGCTCGGTCGCTGGTGGGCGCGTCTGCAGTCCGGCCCGAACAAGATCACGTGGTCGCTGGCGCTCGTCGCGCTCGGCGTGGTCTACGGCGACATCGGCACCTCGCCGCTGTACACCGCGCAGACGTTTCTGTCGGGTCAGGGCGGCTTGGCGAATGCCGACCGTGAGGCCGTGCTCGGTCTGCTGTCGCTGATTTTCTGGTCGATCACGCTGATCACGACCGTCAAGTACGTGTTCATTGCAATGCGCATCGACAACAACGGCGAGGGCGGCATCTTCGCGCTGTATTCGCTGATCCGCAAGCATGGCACATGGCTGGCCATTCCGGCGATGGTCGGCGGCGCGGCGTTTCTCGCCGATTCGGTGCTCACGCCGGCCGTCTCGATCAGTTCCGCAGTCGAAGGTCTGAAGACGTTGCCGCCGCTCGAGGGGCTGTTCGACAGCGATCCCGATCTGACGCTGATGATCACGGTGGTGATCATAGTGGTGCTGTTCGCGGTGCAATCGCGCGGAACGGAAAGCATCGGCAGGGTGTTCGGCTCGATCGTGCTGGTGTGGTTCACGTTCCTGGCGGTTGTGGGGGCCGTGAACTTGTCTAACGATTGGACGGTGTTCGCCGCGCTCAACCCGGTGTACGGCATCCGGTTCCTGTTCAGCCCGCACAACGCCGCCGGCATCGCGCTGATGGGCACCGTGTTCCTGTCCACCACCGGCGCGGAGGCGCTGTACTCCGACATGGGCCATGTCGGCCGCGGCAACATCTACTTCACCTGGCCGTTCATCAAGATCTCGCTCGTGCTGTGCTATTTCGGCCAGGGCGCGTGGATGCTCAGGAACCAGCACAACGCGCAGCTCGCGCATATCGCCAGCCTCAACCCATTCTTCCAGATGATGAACACGAACGTCCGCTACGTGGCGGTCGTACTGTCGGTCACCGCCGGCGTGATCGCCTCCCAGGCCCTGATCACGGGCGCGTTCACGATGGTTTCCGAGGCGACCCGACTCAACTGGATGCCGCACCTGCAGGTGCGCTACCCGGCCAGCACCCGCGGCCAGCTGTACATTCCGGTCGTCAACGGCGTGCTGCTGGCCGCCACGCTGTCCGTCCTCGCCATGTTCCGCGACTCCGAACACATCTCGGCCGCGTATGGACTGGCGCTCACCATCACGATGATCACCACCACGATCCTGCTCGCGGTCTACATCTGGTACGCAGGCCGTCGCGTCGGTGCGATCGTCTTCCTGTTCGTTTTCCTCGCCATCCAGACCATGTTCTTCATCGCGTCGATGGCGAAGTTCCTGCACGGCGGCTGGTTCACCATGCTGCTCACGCTCGCGATCCTGTTCATCATGTATACGTGGGATCGCGGCACGAAGATTGAACGTTCGCAGCGCCGGCACATGCGTCCGGCCGATTTTCTGCCGATCCTCGGCCGGCTGCACGGCGACTTCCGCATCCCGTATTTCGCCGACAACATCGTCTACCTGACCGCCGATCCGGAAATGAAGCGGCTCGACACCGACGTGTTCTTCTCGATCTTCGCCGAGCATCCCAAGCGTGCGCGCGCATGGTGGGTCGTGTCGGTGCAGACCACCGACGAGCCGTTCACGCGCGAGTATTCGGTGGAGAATTTCGGCACCGAATACCTGTTCCGCGTGCGCATCCGGCTGGGATTCAAGGTGTCGCAGTCGATTCCGCCGTACCTGCACCAGATCATGCATGATCTGAGCCGCACCGGCGAACTGCCCGAACAGAAGTCGATCTATCCGAAGGTCGACGCCGACCCCGGCATCGGCACGATCCGCTACGTGCTCATTCACAAGGATCTCATGCCCGAGTCGAAGGTCACGGCGCTGGGTGCGGTCGCGCTGCGCACCAAGTACGCGATCCGCCACATCGCCGGCTCGCCGTTCAAATGGTTCGGTCTGGCGCCGTTCAACCCGATTGTCGAGGTGCAGCCGCTGTTCATCGCCACGCGCCGTCCGCCGCGGCTCAAGCGCGTCACGCTGCGCAAGCCGGGCAGCGAGGGACGCATGAGCGAGAACGGCGCCGGCCTGTCCGCGGATGCGGCCGACGCGGGATTCGGCGTGGTCAGCCAGCCGGTCCCGTCGAACAAGTCGTGGGCGCGCGCGGCGAACGCGGCCGTGCAGGACGCGGCCTTGCGCCGGCCGCTGCGTACGGTTGCGGACGGTGAGACGACGGTGGTGATGCAGCGCATCACCGATCCGGTGCCGCAGCTGAAGAACGGTACGGATACGGTCGACGGCAACGACGGTGCGGCCGGACGCGATCATGCCGCCGGTCAGATGGCCGATCATGTCGCCGGTAAGCCGTCCGATCGTACTGTTGATCGTTCTGCCGATCGTTCTGCTGATCGTTCTGCCGACAGCGTTTCCGACGTGCCGCGATCCGGAGAATAATCCACGATAGACCGCTATAAGCAACTCCTATAGCCACGCCGTCGTGCGGCCGCCGCGCGTCCGGTACAGTACATAACCATGTGCAGATTACTGGGATACGCGACGGCCGGGGCCAATACGAGCCTTGCGGCCGTGCTCGGTCAACCTGCCGTAGACGAGTTTCGTGAGCTCAGCGAGATCCACAACGATGGTTGGGGTGTGGGATTGCTGTCGAAGCCCGTCGAACCGCCCTACACCCGGGACGGCGGCGCGCCCGCGCCGGAAACCGGTGTCCAACTGTATAAGAGCACGGTCGCCGCGCGCTACGATTCGGTGTTCCCCGACTTTGCGAACGCCCCCGCGCGCGGTGCCCTGTGGCATCTGCGGCTCGCCAGCTCGAATCTGCCGCTCATCCTCGAGAACCAGCAGCCGTTCTACGCGAACGGTCTCACGTTCATCCACAACGGCGACATCTCCGACGAACACGGCGTCAACATCGTCAACAACCGCAGCTATCCGGTCAACCAGGGCGCGTTCCTGGCGACCGGCGGCCAGTCCGATTCGGCGATCTTCTTCTCCGTCATCCTCGAGTTCATCGGGTTCGGTTTCGCGCTGGACGAGGCCGTCGCGCAGGCCGTGCGCCAGCTGCGCCAGACCTATCCGAAGTCGAGCTACAACTGCATGATCCAGAGTGAGGACCAGTTCATCGCGCTGTGCGCCGCGGGCCGCGAAGTGACGAGCGAGCGCATCGTCGAGGTGTACGACCGGTACGGCCGCGGCGAACAGGCGCACGACTACCGCGTGCTGCGTTACCGTTCGCTTGACGGTTCCGCGATCGACGACCGCGGTGCCGGCAAGGGTGGCGTGGTCGTGGCCAGCTCCGGGTTCGAGCAGTCCGAGGCCGACGGATGGACGCGGCTCAACAACGACGAGATGATCGTCGCCTCGAACCGTACCGGCACGTTCCGCGTGCGTTCGATCTGATTGTTCGGTTGCCCGGCCGTTCGGTTGCCCGCCTTACAATGGCCGTATGACCGGATACATCCCCACGCTTGAGCAGATCGACGAACTGCATCGCCGGATCGCGCCGTCCGAAGCCGCCTATGACCTCATCCACACGCACTGCATGATCGTCGCGCAGATCGCATGCCAGCTGGCCCGTCGCCAAAACGCGTTGTTTATGCGCCGCTGCACGCTGCCGCACACCGAATCTGGCGAGCTGGACTGCGTCGCGGTCCCGCCGACCGGGGGAGTGGAAGGCGGCAAAGTGCCGCCTCGCCTGCTTGACGAGCATCTCGTGATGATCGGCGGCCTGTTGCACGACATCGGCACGTACCAGGTGCTCAAGCACGACGGCACGGACGGCGAACCGCTCAAGTTCAGCGGCAAACGCTATATTCTGCACGGTCTGCTCGGCTACGAGTGGCTGCTCGGGCAGGGCGTGGACGAGTCGATCGCGCAGTTCGCCCGCAACCACACCGGCGTCGGGCTCACCAAGGACGAGGTGATCCGGCAGGAGCTGCCGCTGCCGCCGGCCGATTACGTGCCCGTCAACCTCGAGCAGGAGACGGTGATGGTGGCCGACAAGTTCCACAGCAAGTCCACGCCGCCGAAGTTCCTGTCGGTCGATGCGTACACCGCGAAAGCCGCGCGGTTCGGCGAGGAGAACAGCCGCAAGTGGCTGGATTTGGTGGAGCAGTACGGTCGGCCGGACATCGCGGCTCTGGCCGAGAAGTACCATATGCGCATGGTGTGATGTGTGGCGTGCGTGACGTGCGTGACACCGATGAACTGATGATGACTGATGATGAATGACAACGTGGGCGATATGCGCGCGATATAGAGGGGATGCGTATGACCGAACCGACGAACGGCGCAGGATGGCAGAACAGACCGCAGTACGAGCCGTCCGATCCTGAATACGATGCCGTGTACGGCCATCACTTCGACTGGCAGCGCAAGGAGGATGGCGGCGACGCGCAGGACGGCGAGACGCGCGCGATGCCTGCGGTCCCAGCGCCGCCTGCCCCGTCCGCCGCTCCCGCCGCGGCGATGCCTGAGGTCTACGAGACCCAGCCGATTGCGCAGCCGTTGCAGCAGCCCGGCGCGGCCGGACTGAGGGGATCTGCCGTCGCGTCGCAGTCCGAGGTGACGCCGACGCAATACGTACCGCCGGTTCCGCCGGCTCCTGCTCAACCCTCGTCTGTCGCGCCTGGCTCGGCGTCGTTCGAGTCCACGCCGACGCAGTATGTACCGCCGGTCCAGATCCAGTCCGTCCGACCGGCCCAACAGCCCGTACCGCCGATCCCACAATACGAGCAGCCGGCCGTGCAGCCGCAGCGGCAACTTGGTGCGGCTGCCATCAACAATGGCTCCGATATCATGAACAACAACGCATACGCCTCATCGCCGCAGTCTCAGGAGCGCACCCGTTCCAAGCGCGGCAACTGGTTCACCAAGCCCGGCAAGCACGGGTTCCTCAGCTTCTTCCTGTGGGTGGCCATGCTTCCGTGCATCGGCATCATGGTGCTGCGCGAGACCAACAAGGTCGATCAGGATGGCCGCGCGCTGCCCGAAATCCTTGCATTTGTGCCGATTTTCGGCATCATCGCCGCGGTGGTGCTCGTACTGGCCGTGCTGTGGCGGCGCAAGCTGCTCACGCTGGTCGCGCTCGCGTGCGTCGCGGTGCAGGTCATGTGGCATATCGGCTATTTCATGCCGGCCGTGAAGATCTCTGAAACCGCGAAGCAAACGGTCGCATCGGCCGCCGCCACCGATGACAACGTTGCCCGCATCATGACGCTGAACACCCGGGAAGGCAAGGCCAGCGCGCAGCAGATCGTCGCAGCCGTTCGCACGCAGCATGTGGAGGTTCTAGCGCTCGAGGAGGTCAGCGACAGCCTGCTCACCGCGTTGCAGGAGGCCGGCCTATACGATGTGCTGCCGTATTACGTGACGTCGGTCGCGACGGCGGGCGACAACGGCGGCATCAACGGCCTGTGGACGATGGCTCCGATGAGCAACATTTCGGAGAGCCTGCTGCCCACGGAGGCCTCGCAGATGCCGGCCGGTTCGGTGCAGATCGGCAAGGCGACGGTGCGGTTCGTGGCCGCGCATCCGAGCTCGCCCACGCGCGGCAACCAGGGCGTGTGGAGTTCGGGACTGAGCACGATCAGTGATCTGAAGAACTACGACTGGTCATATGTGATCATGGGCGACTTCAATTCGACGTGGGACCATCCGCGTTTCCGTTCGCTGCTCGGCGACAGTTTCGTCGACGCGGGCGAGCAGGCCGGCGAGGGCTTCCACTTCACGTATCCCGCGAACTCGAAGATCCCTTCGCTGATCGAAATCGATCACATCGTGTATGCGAAGAACCGCGGTGTGAAGATCGGGCAACTCGCCACCGAAACCATCGCCGGTTCCGATCACAAGGCCCTCCTCGCCACCCTCGAAACCGAGTGACGCGTTCTAGGCGTGCTGCGGTGATGCGCCTGTTGTATCGGAATCGCGCGTCGTTGCGCGATGCTCAAGAGTCTCGGCCCCCTCGGCTGAGGGGGCTGTCAGCCGCAGGCTGACTGGGGGAGCGTCCGCGGCACGCTAGTGCCGCCAGCAACAGCATCGCGCGCCGATCAGTACGCGCCATCCCCGCGCAGCACCACGCCGACCGTCTTGATGAGGATCGCGATGTCGGTCATCAACGACCAGTTCTCCACGTAGTTCACGTCGAGGAACTCGGCGTCCTCCTGACTCAGGTCGTTGCGGCCGCCGATCTGCCACGGACCGGTGATGCCCGGCCGCACGAGCAGTCGCGTCGAATACAGCGGCGAGTACTGGTCGACCTCGTACTGGCGCTGCGGTCGCGGGCCGACGAGCGACATGTCGCCACGGATCACGTTGATGAACTGCGGGATCTCGTCGATCGAGGTCTTGCGGATGAACTTGCCCACGCGCGTGATGCGCGGATCGTTCTTCACCTTGAACGTGGCGCCGAGCTCCACGCCGGCGGCCTTGGCCACTTCGGCGTCCATCTTGTCGGCGTCGACGCGCATGGAACGGATCTTCAGGCAGTAGAACGGCTTGCCGTAGATGCCGATGCGCTCCTGCTTGTAGAACACCGGGCCACCGTCCTCAAGCTTGATGGCGATGGCCACCAGTCCGATGATGATCATGCCCGGGATGAGCGCGACGAGCGAGCCGAGGATGTCCATCGTGCGCTTGCACAGTCGCGTCGGCCACGAGTACTGCGGCAGGCTGGCGGACAGGATCGGCAGTGCGGAATCGTTGCGCAGCACGAGTCGGCCGCCGCCGATGTCGGCCACGGACGCGGTGATCGCGAGTTCCATGTTCGCCGATTCCACGGCGAGCGAGAGGGTGCGCATGGTTTCCGAATCGCGGGTGAGCACGTCGGTGATGAGCACGCTCTGCGCGCCGAGATGCTTGGCGGTTTGAGCGAGGTGCGAGTTGAGCGCGAGCACTCGCAGGCGGGCCTCCTGGTCGTTGCGCGGTTCGAACGGCACGGCGATAAGGTGTTGCGGCGCGTCCGGGTCGCTGTCGTTGGAGACCGCGGCGATGGGGCAGACCGCGATCGGCGCGTAGCCGGCGGACAGACCCATGGTCGTGGTGAGCTTGTCGATCGTCTCGTGGATGCCTTGCGGCGAGCCGACGAGCACGGTGGGGAAGTTGAATTCGCCGCGGCGGCGGTTGGCGTGCAGTACGCGACGCATGATCCAGCGTTCGATCGTGGTGATGACGGCGGCGATCACCGGTGCCAGCACGACCAGCGTGCGCGGGTACGGCACGTTGAACAGGAAGCCGATCGAGCAGACGGCGATGAAGTCGATGAGCGCGGCGGTGAGGATCTTCGCGTACAGCGAGTAGCCCTCGCCCATGGTGTGGCGATGGTAGCTTTTGATGATCGCGAGCGAGACGATCCAGACCGCGCAGAACGTGATCGTGGTGATCAGGAATCCGCCGGGAAGCTGTTCGGTCACCGTCATGATGATGTCGGGACGCACGGCGTAGATGATGGAGCAGCTCAGGAGCATCATCATCGCGTCGAGCAGAACGAGCGCGAGATTGTAGTACAGCTGCCAGGCGGGGATGGTCGGCATCGCGCGAGCTGTGCGGGTGGTTGCGCTGGCATTGCGGGCGGTGCCGGTGGCGCCGCTGCCGAGTCGCGAGGCCGATGCCGCGGCGGACGGCGTGCTGGACGCGGCCGACGTGTAGGAGCCGTCAAAGAACGTGGTCTGGATGGGCTGCTGGTAGTAGTCGTCGCTGGCGTGACCGCTGTCGACGCGCATGCCCACCACGCGGGCGCGAGGCGAGGTGACATGGATCTCCTGGGTGGCCATGTCCTCGTCCTGTTCCATCTTCAGTGTCGTGCTCTTCTCCGCCATAGTCTTCTCCCCCCCCCCTGTTGCTCGGTAAGGACGCGCGGCGAAGGGAGGTGGGGTTTGTATCCACCGCGCGACCGACGCACCGCGGCAGCGGAGCGCCCCATTTTCCCATACTGCTTCTCTACCTTACTATGCGTCCGCGTCTTTGGGGGTGCGCGGACTGTGGAGATTGCGGCCGGACCGCGGGCGCCGCGTGGCTAGGTCACGCCCGGATCTCGGCCGCAACGTGGTGAGCGAAGGTGGTGATGATGTCTCGTGAGGCCTTATATTTGGCTGATATGCGGCGGCTGCGGTGGTCGTTGCTGTGCTCCCGTTTCCTGTTTTGGACCGTTTTCGTTTCCTGTTTTGGACCGTTTTCATTTCCTACTTTGGCTGATTGGCTTGTATCGGTCGATGACTGGGGCGCGTCTTCGCCGGTCGTCTTCGATCCGGGATCGGATGTGCAGACTGTATCGAGTGCTGAAACCGACCGTTCTAGACTGTGACGAAGGTATGAATCAATCGCCTGCAGGTTCCTTGGTACATCTACCTATAATTAGATAGACCGTTAGCGATGTTGATCGGGAAGGAGTCAGACCATGCCATTGACTGCTGATGCTTCCGACTTGGTAAACGATACCGCGTATCTGAGTGCTGAGAACGGATTCACTGTGTTCGAATACGGGAAAGCTCGTATCAGGTTCCGTGCTCCCTATTCGCTGGAACGATACACTAAAGTCAAGCAATGGGACAACGGTTATCTCGTCGTGGATGCGAAGTACCGTCACAACGATTCTTCTGAGGAAGAGTACATTGATCTTGCTCCGGTGCTCAATGACCTCTACATCAATGCCGACAGGTTCTTGCGTCCGATCAAGAAGGTGGAGGTGTCCCATGCCTGATATTGCAGCAGTGGCCGGTGCCGCGGGAATGATTGTGAATGGTTACGCATTCACTCGTACCGAGGACGGACACGTTAAGGTGCTGAACCTTAATTCGCCGGATTCGGCTGTAGTGCTTGATGATGAGGGCAATGTGCTTGAAACCAGTATGAATGATCTGGAAGTGGGCATTGTGCGGGATTATTACCAAAACAACAAGGAATTCTTGGAGACAGCTCATGCCTAAGTACTTCCAATTTATGGTTGCTGGGTACTATCTCTACTTCACTTCGTTCTGTGTCATCGAATGCATGCATGTACATGCGAGTGACACCAAACTCACGGAAGCGGGATCGGCGAAGTTCTTTGTGAAGGCCAACGGCGATACAACCCTTGAACGGCAAGGAAGACTCACCGCGAAAGAAGTTGCCACCATCCAAAGGTTCATCAAGAAGAACTATCGAGAAATGTATCTCAAATGGAAGGAGTACAGTACTGAAGATTTTTATGGGCAGGGACGGTGAGCCGTTTAAGTAAACGGTGAGGCGGCTGCGATGCCGAAGTCACAGGATCTCGGCTGCTTTCCCTGCTGAGCGTATCCCGTAGACTGGTATAAGAGGTCACCGCCTTGCCTTCTCCCCCTGCGGCCATATAATTCTGTATATTGTTGCCGTTTCGGCGGCGATGCCTGAACGAACGTCGAGCTGATGGGAAGAACTATGAAGATCGCGGTTGCTGGTACTGGTTATGTGGGGTTGTCTGTGGCGTTGTTGCTCTCGCAGCATAATGAGGTGCATGCGTTGGACATCGTGCCGGGATGCTGATCTCCCGAGTTTGCGGCATAGTTTTTCTTGCGCTGGTCTTCGTTATGCAAAGCATGATGACAACATGTGAAAGATATTTACCATGATCATATATTCGTCGGTGTTTGTCGTATTGCTTATTTTTGCAATAGTCAATTATATGACTAGTGTCAGTCAGCTAGATACTGGTCTGAAGCATGCTTCTGAAAAGGCCATTCATATACGAAACATTACACATGCTTATATGTATGCGGGCTCATATCTAGGTGCTCCTCTTTTTATCTTATTTCTTCTAACTGCCCTACGATATGATGTTGGTAAAGATTACCAGCATCATATCGATATATTCCACTGGATACAGGAATCCGGGCCAGATGAAGTTTATGTGGAAAAGGGGTATGCTTACTTCAACCTGTTAATCAGTGAGTTAGGATTACCGGTAGAGATTCTGTTTGTAGTAGGCGGCTTGCTTGTTTGCGGATCGATATTTGCCGTGGCATACTATTTGGTTCCAGCTCGATACTGGTCTCTTTTCGTGGTGCTGTTCTATTTCGGTGGTGCTTTCTTTTCGTCTCTTAACTTAGTTCGTCAGTATTATGCGATCAGTCTGTGCCTCATTTCTTTCCTCTTATTTCTTAGGAAGCACTGGATTGGATCGTTGTTTGTATTTGCCGCTGCCGTATCGTGTCATAGTGCCGCAATAATTTTCATACTTGTTCCTGTCCTGGCGGTTTTAATGAAGTCAAAGGTGACGCACGTTTTCCTTATTATTTTATATTGCTTGTCTTTGATATTCATTCTTGTTGATATTCACCAATTAATATTATTGGTTGAGCCGCTTGTTCCTGATCGTTGGCAGCATTACCTGAATGATTCGCAATTCCTTGATCGTAATAAATTTGCATTATTGAAGCTTGTCGTTCCTAATGCCGTATTGATAATATACTCGTTAACGGAGTGGAAGAGTAATCTTTTATCTCGTTTTTTTGCCAAGGTGGGCAACCAAGAGAAAAAGGATCTGCTTGTTTCCTCCGACGATGTTGTTATGGCGGGAACCGCTTTGTTCGTTATATCTCAGAATGCTTTCTACGGAGTCATGGTTTTGACTCGAATGTCGGAATTCTTCTGGATGTTTTATTACGCTGCAATCGTGTATCTCATTGCAGGATGTAAGAAACGTGTGGTGCAATTCGGGTGTGCAGGAACTTTCTTGCTTTACTTTGTTCTCTTGACTGTTGTTACCATTTTCATAAAAAATGGTAATGATGTCATGCCCTATACGTTTATATTTGCACCTAATGTTTCTTTTTCCTGAACCGTAAGCATTATATATTATCCATTTAGTAGTACAGGTGAAATTATTTATGACAAGGTTCGAACGTAATACTGATATATGCGTTGGTGTTGCAACGCACAAGCCATATCGTATGCCCACAGATCCTATGTATCTTCCGTTGCATGTCGGGGCTGCATTGCATCCTGATGTTTGTCCGGACATGGTAGGTGATGATACCGGTGACAATATTTCGAACCGCAACGGATATTATTCAGAGCTTACTGGTCTGTACTGGTTGTGGAAGAACGATCATTCCGCATATAAAGGACTGGTTCATTATAGGCGTCATTTGGCCACTCGGAACATGTGGAAAAGACTTACTGCTAACGATCGTTTCGATCGCATTGTAACTGGAGATGAGGTCCGAGCCATTCTCCGTGATCATGACATCATTGTCGCGAAGCGGCGTAATTACTACATTGAAACCGTATATTCCCATTATGGCCACACTTTTCATGCAGAGCAGTTTGACCAGTGCCGTGAGGTGCTCATGGACCTCGCTCCTGCTTATGTGTCTGCCTGGGATCGTCTCATGCAGGCTCGTGGAGCGCATATCTTCAATATGTTTATTATGAGCCATGAAAAGTTTGATCAGTATTGCGCATGGATGTTCCCCATCCTTTTTGAACTGGAACGGCGTCTGGATCCGGCTCAGTATGATGCTTTTCATGCGCGATATCTTGGTCGCGTAAGTGAGCGTCTGTTGGATCCATGGTTAGAGACCAACGGTTATTCCTATGCCGAACTTCCGGTGGTGAGCCCAGAGCCTGTGGACTGGTGGAAAAAGGGCACCGGATTCCTCATGGCAAAATTTGGAGGGAAGACGTATGACAAGAGTTTCTGAGACCGTGACTCCCAAGGTCAGCATCATTCTTCCGGTATATAACGTTGAGAAGTATCTGGACAGATGTTTCGAGACCATTTGCAATCAAACATTCCGGGATTTTGAGGTGTTGGCTGTGGACGATGGCTCCACCGATGGTTCCGGTGCTAAGTGCGATGCATGGGCCCAGAAAGACGGGCGAATCATATCGCTGCATAAAAAGAACGGTGGCTTGTCCGACGCTCGAAATTACGGGCTGGACCGAGTTCGTGGCGAGTACATCACATGTATCGATTCCGACGACTACGTGACCGAAGACTATCTGGAAGTGTTGCTATCTCTGTTTCAGTATGCTCCCGGATGCAAAATGGTAGGAGCCGGGCATTATGTCGCACGGCCCAAGGGCAATGAGTTGGACTATCATGCCGATAAGCCGGTGACTGTGCTTAGCCGACGTGAGGCTTTCGAAAGCGTGCTATATCACGGCATCGTCAATGTATCGGCATGGGCTAAGATGTATCACCGATCGTTATTTGAACATGTGCGATATCCCAAGGGCCGTCTATATGAGGATACATACATTTTTGGTGATCTACTTAACATGACGTCATCATACGTTTTTGCGAGCAAGCCGGTATATTACTACTGCAAACGTGATGATTCGATCGTAAGCGGCGGATATACGTCGAGGCGACTCGAATTCATCAACTCAGTGGACAGACTGGTGCGTGAGGCTGAGAATTGCGATCCTGCTTTGCATGGTGCTTGCGTGAGGCGACAAGTTCATGCTCGACTGAGTGTATTGCGTTATATGCAACAGGTTTCCGGTGCGGATCGCACGCAACGTGACGAATTGAGGCGTTACGTGCTTGCTAACGAACATGCGATTCTCATTGATCCGAAAGCCCCGAGCCGCGATAAGCTCGCAATACGTTTGCTCAAGATGGGATATTGGGCTTACTACCGGTGCTGGGCATTATATGAATTGCTGCGTCAATAGGGTACAGCTCTGTTGCTGTCCTATGTGGTTCTTCACATCTCTGCGCGATATGTGATTGTGCCTCCGTTATATTATTGAACCATCCATCTCCTATATAAGGTCAGGGTTTTATGAAAGCTGCAGTGATCACTCTCCATCAGGTTGATAACTATGGAACACAATTACAAGCTTTAGCTACACAGGAGAAGCTTAAGGAATACTTTGACGACGTTACCTTCATCGACTATCGTCGTCCGGATACATATGGCAAGGGTCTTCTGGATACATTTGCGCAAGGGAATCCAGTACGAGCCCTGGCTATTTTGCCGACCTTACTACGCTGGAAGAGCGTATTTGGAACGTTTAGGAAGAATAATCTCAATCTGACTGACAAGGTCTACTATTCTGAGGCTGATTTTAATGATTTCCGAGATGATGCGGATGTCTACTTCTCGGGTAGCGATCAGGTATGGAATGCCGGTTGGAATGGCGGAGTCATTCCCTACTTCTACTTGAGTTTTGTGCCGGACGGGAAACCGAAGTATGCCTATGCTTCGAGTTTTGGCAGGAAAACACTCCCTGACGATGAGGTGAAATCCTCAAAACGGTACATTGACCGTTTTACAGAGATTACCGTCCGTGAAGAAAGCGGAGTGGATATTGTCAAGAATCAATACGGTTTCTCGAATGTGCAGCGAGTGGTGGATCCAACCTTGGCTATGCCTCCTGAATTTTGGAGGAAGGTTGGTAATGCCATCAAGAACATGCCTAAAGAATATATTCTTATTTACAATTTGAATCGCAATGCTGATTTTGACCGTTATGCAGAACGTGTTGCCAAGAAAACAGGATTGCCGTTGTACCGCTTCTGTACTCGATATGATCAAATATTTCGGTCGGGGAAGAGTCTGGTGATTCCGGATATTCTTGACTTTATAACGCTTGTTGATAATGCAAAATATGTCATTACCGACTCGTTCCATGCCACGGCTTTCTCGATGAATCTTAACACTGAGCCAATCTGCGTGTATCCTAATGCATATTCGGGTCGTATCTCGGAATTCCTCAAATTGGTTAATTCTGAGCAGATGCATGCAAAAGACTATGACGATCTGGATATAGTGAATCGACATGTGGATTTTGATGAAGTCAATGCAATTCTCGAAGCGGAAAGAAAAAAAGTGGATAAGTTCCTTGAGAATATAGTTTCCCGTGAGACAGTGAGGCATAACTATGTGTAAAAAGATTGAACCTATATCAAATCCTTTGATTTCTGTGATTGTGAATGCTTACAATGTAGAGCAGTATATACGACGGTGTTTAAATTCTGTTTTGCACCAGACATATAGGAATCTTGAGATAATTGTTGTTGACGATTGTTCATCGGACCAGACTTCTCATATTATAGATTCTATTGCTGAAATTGATTCAAGAATTCATGTCCTGCATCATTCGATGAATACTGGATTATCTGGAGGACGCAATACTGGTCTCGAAAATTGTCATGGTAAATATATTACGTTTGTTGATGCTGACGACTGGCTTGAACCTGATTACGTGGAATATTTGTATTCGCTGATTGCAAAATTTGATGCTGATGTGGCTATAAGCCGCAATTTCTTTACCTCTCGGTTTAGAACGCAGATTACAAATGATGCTTTCTCGTGCATTACTTCCGATGACATGCTCTGCGATATTTTCTATAATCGTATTCATGTAGGTGTCTGGAATCGATTGTATCGGAAAACGCTAATTTCTGGTAAAAAATTCCGTCTTGAATCAAAGACCGGTGAAGGAATGCAGTTCAATACACAGGTCTTGCCGGAAGCTAATCGTATCGCTGTAGGACTTAGGCGCGTATATACATATAATGTCGACAATTCCATGTCTGCAACCAAAAAGCCAAATATAGAAAAACAGGCGATTGGTGCGGTCGAGAATATGGATTACATTAAGACGCATCTTGTTCCGCGTTCAAAAGCAGTTGATAATGCTCTTGAATATCAGTATCTTACAACCTCTATATATGCCATTGAGCATTTAATTCGTGCAGAAGGCATTAAAAGTCACAAGTCATTTTATCGAAATATTTCAAGGTCCTGCCGAAAGTTGGCTGTTCAGAGTTTTGCCTGGAATCTCTCGAAGAAGCAGCTATTGAAGTCTGCTGCTATTCTGATAAGTCCTTATCTTACGGCATATAGTGCGGTTGTTTGGCGTTATAAGTTCGGGAAAAAGCAGAGGGTGTGAGCAATGGGCGACAGAAAACGTATTTTGAAAAATTCGTTATTTCTTTATGCGCTTACTTTTTCTAATTATTTTATTGGTCTTCTTCTATTCCCCTACTTATCGCGTGTTCTCAGTGTTGAAAAGTTTGGTCTGATCGGATTCTCCACCTCGCTTTGTTTGGTCTTTCAAATGATCGTGGAATTTGGTTTCCAGCTCTCAACGACTGCTGAGATATCGGTTCATCGGGAAGAAGATAGGGTTGTTTCCCAATTAATTTCCTCAATGACGGCCGCTAAAGGCGTTCTTGCTGTTGTATCTACAGTTGCCTTTGTGATTTGTGTAGCTTTTAATGAAAACCTCCGCCAGCATATGCTGCTAGTTTCATTATTCTATGTGGATTCAATTGCCAAAGCATTCCTTCCCGATGCGTATTTCCGTGGCATTGAGCAGATGCGAGCTATTACTATTCGTGCCGTGACTGCTAAATCAGGAATATTGGTAACGACATTGCTCTTCGTTAAGAATGATAGTGGTTTGATTCTTTATCCGTTATCAATGATAGTGTTTGATACCATCGCTTTGATTTGGGCGTTCTCCTTGATCCGTAAAGATGAGATAAGGTTTGTGATTGTATCTGTTGCCGATATATTGGCTGCAATCAAGAGAAGCTTCTGGTTCTTTATCTCACGTGTTTCGGTGAGCATCAATGGTTCGCTTGGTGCTAT
The DNA here is from genome assembly GCF_018555335.1 of Bifidobacterium sp. SO1. Taxonomy (NCBI): domain Bacteria; kingdom Bacillati; phylum Actinomycetota; class Actinomycetes; order Bifidobacteriales; family Bifidobacteriaceae; genus Bifidobacterium; species Bifidobacterium sp. SO1. Next base: position 58,827 of record NZ_JAFEJR010000019.1, read on the forward strand.
TTTTCTTGGAGTCAAGTTTCTTCCAGAATCCATTGAAATGGGCTTGTTCTCCGGCGCCACAAAAATTTCTACCGCAGGTGAGCAGATGATTCCTCCAATTGGTGATTCTCTTTACCCATTTATGGTAAGGAAGAAAGATTATAGCATGTTCTATAAGGTGCTTCTTTTTGGTGGCTTGTTCTGGTTTGCCGGATGTTCGTTTGTTTTTGTTTTCGCTGATCAATTTTGCTCGATTATTTTAGGTAATAATTACGCGACCGCTGGTCAGTATCTTCGTATTTTGGTGATTGGCGTATTCTTTGGTTTCTTCGGCTTCATGTTCGGGTATCCCGCACTTTCCCCGCTTGGAAAGGCGACCTATGCGAATGCGGCAATTATGGTCAGTGCAATTATCAATCTCATTGCTTGTTTGATCCTGTGGGCTACCGACAATATCTCTGTTCTATCGGTCTCTATTGTATTCGGCTCGTCAGATATTGTTGTTTTCCTGTTTCGGTTTATCGCATTTCTTAAATTCAAGAAGAGTATAAAAGAATCATTATCGAACCTAGGCGAGAAGCGGAGGTAGAAGTGGGAAAAAGCAGAGATGTCTCTTTGGATATAATAAGGGTTCTTGCCATCTGTTTGGTGGTGATTTGCCATGTAAATAATAATACATGGCCTATGGTAACGCGTTCATTTATCTATTCTCTGGGATGGATGGGTGTTCCTGTTTTTGTTATGCTTACTGGTTTTTTGATGGTTCCTCGTCGTTATGATGGTATTTATTTAAATAAATTCTTGAAAAGGAATCTATTCCCATTATTTTGTGCATTTGAAATATGGAATTTGCTCTATTATATGTTCTATACGTTAAGGAATGGCTATATAGGAGTAAATCAAACTCTCCGGTTTGTGAGGATTGCTTTTTTTGTAGGGGATACAGGGTCAGCTTTTTGGTTTATGCCCATGATAATAGGCCTATACCTAGGACTTCCAATCTTTGCCTCTTTGGTCCAAAAGAATGATTTATATACTCGGCTTATCCTATTCTGCATTACTTACTTTAGTTTGATTGTATGTACACTTCAGCAGGTTTTTAAATCGTTTGAAGTTCGCCAAGATATCAAATCAGTGCTTGAGATGAATATTTTTGGTGCTTCAGTTTGGGGTGGTTCTATTTGGATGGTTTATCTATTCATTGGATATAAAATACATGAAACTTTTCTGTCGGAAATACGCATTCCGTATCTTCTCATAGTATTTTTTTGAGCCTTTTTGGTAATATAGGTCTGACCTACCTGCAATTAAAGAGAGGGAGTGCTCAGCAGTTTTATGGCAGTATGTTCGTCCTCCTTCCGGCCTGTGCTCTTGTTTTGATTCTTAGGAAATTATTGTCGTCACTTATATTGCCTGATAGGATTTGTGTCTTCTTTAGATATTTGTCTCAGCTTTCTTTCTCTGTGTATCTAATTCATATTCTTATTATCCCAATAGTGGAATCCCATGTTTATTCTTTGTTGCCACGTATGTTTAGGCTTCGGTACTGCATTGTAGTTCTACTGGTGATTTTGATTTCATTCTTTATCGGATGGATTCTTTCGTATATTCCTGGGTTTAAGAGGTATGCTCTTTTGATTAAATAGATATAAATGAATGTTGATAGATTTGATGTGATGTTTAAGTTGTTGACATATACGAGGAATCAATAGTATCTTTTTGTGATTACCAGTATAATTAGATGTCAATCTTTTGAACAAAAAAGGTCATATAGTATTATGAGTGTTGTTTCGGAACGGCATGTCGCGTCTGTTAAGCGTGTTGTTTATTATGATATTCTTAACGTGGTTGCGGCTTTTTCCGTTGTGCTAATGCATACTAATGAGGCATATTGGAATTTTCGACCGACAAAAACTTGGGTGATGAATTTAATAATTGAAAAATCACTGAAGTTTGCCGTCCCTATTTTTTTCATGCTTACGGGGGCGACTTTGATGGACTATCGCGAGAAGTACTCTACGGGAAAATATGCGCAAAAACGAATTCGGCGTGCGGTTATCCCATTTCTTTTCTGGAGTATCATAGGCTTACTTTTCTCCAGATTTTTGACTCATTCAACGCCGTCTTCAAGTATTGCGCATTACATTAATATGATTATCACAACCTCTATCCCCGAGGTTAATGTCTATTGGTTTTTCATCCCGCTATTCTTGGCCTATCTAGCTATTCCTGTATTTTCATGCATTCCTTCTTCGAAGAGAAATGACATATTCTCTTTTCTGATTATTTGGTATTTGGTTTTCACTGCTGCGAAAGCTTTTCTTCCGTTGATTGGGGTACAAGTCAATTCCATCTTAGATAATCCATTTACGGCTAATGATTTGGTGTATGTCTTACTTGGATATTTGTTATCAAATAATAATATTGACAAGAGAATAACGAGGGCATTGATCGTGCTGGGATTTCTTGCAGTTCTCTCGACGGTTCTTGGTTCTTTAACTGCAAGTTTTGCTTCGAATAAGCTTGTTAACGCCACTATTTTTGAATCAGCTTATTTCCTATGGCCAATTGCCGTGTTTTTAATATGTAAGGCGTTGTTTTCGAATAACAGCTTGGGAAGTCGTGTGTCGTCTTTATTCGCACAAATTTCGGCATACACTTTTGGTATCTATTTAGTGCATAGATATTTGTTGATTATTGTGGTCAGACTGTTCCATGTTAAGGTTATCCTCTGGTGGTGGCCCTGTCTTGGTGCGCTTATTGTTTTCTTTGCTTCCGCATTGCTGGTCTTCCTGTTGAAGCATATTCCTATTTTGAAAGAGCTGGTTTAGTGATCGTGCAAGGGGCTGCGGTTTGAACCGCACCCTGATTGTTGGACTGGAGTAATTCAGATTCGATAATCGGAGGTGCGGTTTTTTATGTCTGGGGACCGTAGACGTCATTATGATGACGAGTTCAGGAAGATCGCGTTGGCGTTGATT